>NZ_JBINJY010000019.1:0-15362 GCF_043951805.1 Companilactobacillus sp. FL22-1 | reverse complement strand
ATTTGGAAAACAAAATACCCTCGGCAAAAATAATTTTTTGTCGGGGGCATTTTCAGGTTTATGACGATTTATTTGAATTGTTTCAACCACTCTAAGCAAAGCGGGAACCACTTGGCAAAATGCTTATCTGCCCGGTCGCGGTTCACAATTGCCGTATATTGATTGCCTAAGCTAAAGCCGTGGCCGCCTGAACCGAAGACGTGCAGTTCGAATGGCACTTCATTTTCAAACAGCGCCGTTGTGTATGGTTGGATGTGGTCAACATACGGTGCCAGCCCATCTTCCCTGGCGCCAAAGATAAAGGTTGGCGCAGTATCTGTGGTGACGAGCTTTGAAACATCCTCACTTTGAATGCCAATTTTTTCATCCAAAGCTTGATTAATCACTGGATAGCCCAAGATAGCGAAGCGAGCGTGGTTGTTAGCCTCACAAGAATAAGCCGCTGCGAGTTGGCCGCCAGCTGAAAAGCCGATGATGCCAATATTTTGAGGATTGACTTTCAAATCGTTTGCGTGTTTAATAATGTAGTCAAACGCCGTTGTAATGCTTTGCTTAGCCACTTGATAGTTTTTCTTTTCATTAATTGGATATTCGAGAACAAATGCTTGGTAACTTTGTGTTAAGAACGTCAGGGCTACGCGTTCGGAGTCCCGTTGCTTGAATGGCTTGTAACTGCCACCAGGCAAGATCACAATTCCAGGTAAATCAACGTCAGTGGCACTATTATAAATGTCTAATTTAGTGTCGTTTGTTTCATCTAGTACAACTTGTTTGAAATCCATACGATCACCTCACTTACTATTATAAGTTGGTCAAGAAGAAATTGCCATTATCAATTTAAGTAATTTTCAATGAAGCCTTGTTGGCTCGGCTTTAACCATACTTATTTGATTAATTTTACAATCTACCATTGCACTGTGCGCGGAGAAATATTAAAAGCTTCAGCGGCTTCCTTCACAGTATGAGAGTTAGAATATTCAAAGATAGCCATATTCCGGCTATCTTTTTTTCTTTTGGGTCTACCCTCCTTATAGTTGGGATTGTGTTGCCTTGCAAATATTTTACCGACTTGCGTACGCTCGATAATCTGGCTCACCGCTAGTTTGTGACACATCAAAGACGGGTAGATAACGATAACCGACAATGGCGCGCTCATCGGTGGTATCAAGTCGCTTTTGCTCAGCGGGTGTCAGTTTCTTAATAATCGGGGCCGCAATCCGAATCGCTTTTGCGCCTCGTTTGACGGTGCGGTTAAAAGCCGTCTGCCATTGCTTAAAACCCGCAACTTGCGTTGCTTGCGGATTTTGCGCATAAATCAAATCAATGTTTCTGGCGCTATAATGATGAAATTTAGCCAGGGTATTAAGATACTGTTTAAATCGGTCACTATCGGTTAATTTTAGGATTTGTTGTTCGGCTTGGGCGACTAATTGTGCTTTCCAGGCTTTAACGTCGGCTTTACTCGGCATTGTCTACCCCTCCTCATCTTCAAAAATATCATTCAATATAGGGGCTACGTTGATTTGAACCGGGGTCGTGCCATAAAGGGCAACGTAGCCATCGGCTAATTTTTGCCAGGCCACTTGATAATAAGACCCATTTCCAGTAATTTCTTTTAAATACTTATAGGCTCCTTTAGTCTGCAAAACTGGTAATTCACTCCCAATGACTGCTAATTTATTATCCATTTTATGATCTCCTTTGCTTTGCTAATCTCACCCGTTGTTTAGGTTTACTTTTGGCTTTATAAAAGTGAACCTAAATGACGAGTTCACCAACCGCAACAACGTGCAGGGCGGTAGGCAGGTTCTAATCAAAATCAAAACTTAATTTATGACCGTCAAGTTTTAGCTTGGCGTCAAACGACTTTCCCTTTTTGCTCTTAAAACCCTTTAATTTACTGGTTTCACCCTTGGTGACTAAGGCTTTGATTGCAGTTTTACCGAGGGTTTTGCTGCTCCATTTCTTGGGTAAGGTAAAGTCTTTGCCTTGCTTAGGCTTCACAATGTAAAACTTCTGTTTATTTAAAACGGTCGCTTGCGGTGTTTCTAAGAAGACTTCGGCGGCTTTTTGCGCTTGCTGTTGGTGATTGATTTGTTGCTTAATGGCTGCACTGCCAGTCAATTGCGCGGGGACCTCAGCAATCAATTTTTCCACGAACTTTTTAATCTGGCTCAAAAAGTTATCCGGGGTGCGTTCTTCGGTACTGATTTGTTGTAACGCTTGCTCCCATTTTGCTGTCATCTCTGGGCTAGTTAACAAGGGTTCGAGTTCAACCGCTTTACATAAAATAATCCCCGCTTCACTGACGTGGAGCTTGTTCTTTTCAGTAACTAAATAGCCGCGCTTCTTTAACACTTCCAGCACATTGGCCCGGGTTGCACTCGTTCCAATGCCTTGCACATCTTTAAGAATCGCTTGGGCTTCTTCATCATCAAGTGTTTTACCGGCCGTCTTCATTGCCGTAATTAAGGTACCTTCGGTAAAGGGCACCGGTGGGGTCGTTTCTTTTTGCGGTGTTTGCAGATTTGCTTTAACCTGATCGCCTTGGTGAACGAGCGGTAAAGTTTCTGCTTCTTGCTGGTCGGCTTTGTGATCATCAAATAAAGCTTGCCAGCCTTGCTTAGTTGGGACCTTACCGGTTGCTTTAAAATTGGCGTCACCAACTTGGGTAATAATGGTGGTTTCCTCGTACTCGTACGGATCAGCAAACATCGCTAACGTCGTTCTTAAAACCAAATCATAGACCTGTTGCTGTAATTTAGGTAAGGACGCTAATTGATCTTTCGTCGGTACAACTTTAGTCATGATAATGGCGTAATGTTCTTCAACCTTTTTCCCATTGACGTAACGTTTATTTGGGGTGGTATTGGTTAAAGCGACTTGCTTAGATACCAAACCCAGATACTTCGTCAGATTAGCCACTAAATAATCAAATTCTTCATCAGTGATATAAGCACAATCAGTTCGGGGATAACTCAACAACTTGGCTTCATATAAACTTTGAATAGCCGCTAAGGTTTGGCTGGCACTGGCATGATACCGTTTATTCATCGCACTTTGCAGACTGGATAGCGAAAATAGTTGGGGACTGGCACTCTTTTTAGCCTGCTTTTGCACGTCCTTGATTAAACCGCCCTGTGAGCCTTTCTGAACGTGTTTAGCTTGCATGAATGTCATTAGCCCTGTTTCGTTTTTAAACCGCTGATAGGGGTCTAATTTTGCGGTGAATTTTTGCTGATTGGCTAATATTTCCGCATTTAGTTCAAAATAGGGTTCCGGCTTAAAGTTTTTGATTGCCTGGTCTCTTTGATAGACCATATATAAGGTTGGCGTTTGTACTCGACCAATCGAATACACCCCGCGTACCCCGTTTTGTCTTAATAACAAAGTATATAAAGGACTGCCATTCATACCAATTAACCAGTCACTAATTTGACGGGTTTGGGCTTCTTTATAAGCCAAATAGTCTTTGTGCCAATCACCAAGATTTTTAAAGCCGGTAATAATCGCGTCTTTTTCCAAACTATTCAACCATAGCCGCTTAATGGTCTTCTTTTTAACATCAATATGGGCTTGATTCATGATTGACCATGCAATATTGGAACCTTCTCGGTCGCTATCTGTGGCAACAATAATGGTATCGGCTTTCGTTAGTAAATCTTTGACGACTTTAAACTGCGTTTTCTTATCGGTTAGCACGATAAACTTGTATTTATCGGGGAAAATCGGTAAATTAGATAGCGCCCATTGCTTGTACTTTTGATCGTATTTTTCTGGTGTTGCTAATTCGACCAAATGGCCGAATCCATACGTGATTACAGTATTTTGGGGCAAAACAGGGTCACTAACCGTATAGTAACCCTGTTTTTTTGTGCTTTTTTGAAATGCCTCAACGTATGACCTTGCTTGGCTCGGTTTTTCAGCTAAGATTACTGTGTTTGACATTTTAATGTTTCCCCCTTTACTGTCCTCTAAGCATGTTTCGTCCAATATTACCCATACCACGCATAACTGACCGTCCAGCACTTTTGGTAATCCCTGTTGAAGCCCAAAAATCTTGAATTACATGTGGTGTGTGTAGTACTAACCAGCCAAAACCAATAGTTCCCATAAAGGCAACAAAGCTCCATTTTGAGCCAATATGTGTGAAACACCAAATTGATAAGGTTAGTGATAACACTTGGGACAACATGGAAACATTGTAATAGACTAATTTTTTCCACCAGGTTGAGCTATAATCAAAACTTTCACTGGCAATCGACATAGCAACAATCGGGATTGATAAGTTATAAAATGCCATATCTGCAAAGTAGATACACATTTTAAGGAAAAATGCTACGGTTACGATTGCAAAAAAGGCTAGAAATAGTATTTGCATAAATCCTGTAATTTTAATGCTTTTCGTGACTTGTGATGTTGAATAAACAGCGTCTGCGGAAAATTTACCACTCATATCAAACATGCCTTTTGCAAGTGGTAAGATGATTCTTGTTTGCAAAAATGCTTGTAAAAAGACCATGACCGGAATTGCAATTGCGGATCTAACAGCGTCTATAATAATGTTCGCCCACGTTACATCTGTACTTTCGTCCGCCTCGCCAATAAGTGTAATGATAATTCTTGCTAGGACAACCACGACAACCATTGATGTCGCAAAAGCAAGAAATATACCGTACCATGTATCAATGATTGGTAGAGATGTACTTAATTGGTCTAAAATTGCTTTTACACCTGATACAGCAAAGTTCATGATTGCTTTAAATACATCTTTCAACCAGTCGTTTATTTTATCTCCAATAATTGACCCAACAACAAAATTTTGTGAGTACATACACTTTCCTCCTTACTTTGAGACTAGGTTGTTTTTATCTGTCATACCATACATTGCATTTTTAGCTGGTTGATTAGTTTTACCTCGATCCAAAATCAATGAGTAGCCACTATCTGTTTTTTTGATTTTGAAGTAATATTTACCGTCACTTCCTAAATCTTCGTGGTGTGTAAGTTTCAAATATTCAACATTACCTTGCTTTTTGATTGAGTATTTAAAATTCTCGGTCATTGGTTCTTTCCCTAAAATCATGGTGTTATCTTTTTTAAAATTAACGGTATTGCTTTCTTCTTGGCTTGTTAAAATCCATTCTTGTGCTTGTAACTTTTCTGCGGTGGTTTTATGTCCAAATATAAAAGCAATACCTAGTAGGACTGCTAAAAATACTAGAACAATACTAGCAATTGTGATTTTCTTATTACTCATCAATATAGCCTCCTAAAAGTTCACATCTTCGTTTTCGTTTTGAACGCTTTCTTGTTGTTTCGTTGCCTGGTCTAATTCGTCTTGCATATCTTCTTCTTCTTCGGGTTTTACATCATTCTTTGCTCTTGTAGCTTTGGCTTTTGCTAACTCCGCTTCCCACTTTTTGTTTGCTTCGTTAAACTTTGTAACCTGACTTCCTGAAGGTTCACTGGTGTAGTCGTTTTGTTTCAATTCAACTAAACGATCAGCACCAGGGAACAACTTAAATTGAAAAGCCTTTGTTGCTTTAATTGGTCGTTGATTTGAGAAAATTAATATACTTTGTGTATCTGGCATTCGCATGATCTCGTCAGGCGTCATGAGTGAACGGCTAGTATAGCTGTAACTATCACTTTTGCTGTGACTTTCTTCCTTGCTATGACTGGTACTCTCACTACCGGTTTCCACTTTTACGGTCGATTTACCTAACAAATCACTAAAGTATTTAGCGGTCACGTCATTAGCGGCATTCAAGCAAATTTTAACCGCATGATTACCTAAGATACTCTCGGCCTTATCCTTGCCATACAAAGCTTGGAGCTGGGTTAAGGTTTGACAAATGGTGGTGACGCCAATGCCGTACCCTCGACACGTCGCTAGGAACTCCTCATACTTGGGAAACTTCCCCAAATTGACAAATTCATCAAGGATAAAGTCTACTGGATTAGGTAATTTTGCTCCGTTATCGGACGCTAATTTGTATAATTCATCAAACAATTGTGAGAAAAACAGATTGATGAAGCTTTCATAAGTGTTATCCATGACGGGGATAATTACATATAGCACAACTTTAGCGTTGCCAATATCTTTTAAATCGAAATCTGAAAATCCTGTAAAGTCGGCAACTTCGGCGTCAACAAACTTGCTGACGGTTGCTAACAAGCTTTCAATGATACTGGCTTTCATCTCTCCTTTGGCTTTTTTGAAACCTAGTTCATAAGCTCGTCTAGCTGGATCAGTCATGGTTAAGTCTAAGAAAAGTGAATCTAGGGGGCTATCAGTTTCATCTTTGTCTGGTTCAACATCAAACTTTTGTAAAATGTTGGTAACTCCTGCTAAGTTGCGTTCTTTTGGCTCTCTGTGGTTCATTACAAATAAGATTAAGGCTTTCAGCAACTGACGTTGGGTACTGAACCACACATCTTTTTTGCCCTCGGCATTTTCACTTTGCACGATCTTTGTTGCCACGGTTTCAGCTTGAATATCTCGTTCGATATAATCAAACGGATTATACCGATCAGAATGTATCATGTTCGCAAAATTTACAACATGGACTTGATAGCCCTGAGCGACTTTAATACCTGCTGTCTTTTCGTAAAGTTCTCCCTTTGGGTCGGTTACGACAATACTGTTTTGTGTTTCGTTAAAAAGATTTGTAATAACAACCGATTGCGTTTTGTAAGAACCTGGACCCCCGACAACGAACACGTTTCGGTTGGGCTTGGTGCTGTTATTTTGGTAAATAATTTGCTTATCAACCATACCTAGAATTGTACCGTTCATTTCTGCTCCCCCTTATCCTGCAACTGCTTAATAACGTCTGAATTCAGGCTTTCATTAAACTGACTGCTTAAATCTTTGGAACTTATCGTAAAATATTGTGTTAATAAATCTTTTACGTTTCCCCATGTCGCACTACCATGGGTGTCCGTATCTGCTGTTTCCCACGCTTTGTGCTTGCTATTGCGTTTCAAAGCAAAATAAATGGTGTATAGGACCACAGCGATACTGACGATAATTAATACCGGGTTCTTTTGACCCAAATACAAGTTGTAATAGTGCCAGGGGTGCAAGGCTAATTGTTTTAATACGGTTGGCATATGATCCGCAAAAGTTAGCTTATAGTGCGACAAGGCCATGACTGATCCAGCTAAAATCTCCGCTAAATACAAGCCAATGATTAGCGTTAGTAGATATGGCCAGCTGACTTTAACGCTGTTTAATAATTTGTCTTTCATCTAATCACCTACTATCTGTTTAATCCTTTGTTGGTTGGTACCGGAGTATCGTTGCTTGCCATGGATCAAGGTTGGTACTGACGTTAATTGATATTTTTGAATGTAATGCCGATTCTGCGGTTGGCTCATGTTAATCAAGACGATGTTGTGATTGATTGCGTTGTGCCAATAAATCTGATGAAAAATTGACTGACAATCTGAACAATTGTCCCGATAGAAAAACAAAGTTTGCTTAGTATCTTTTGGTATCTGCACTATTTCTCGTCTTTTCTCAATCGTATTGATGTAGTTATGTCCGATAAAAATTACCATAATTGCTAATACCGCCAAGATAGCAAGTGTTTTGATAATTTTATTGAATGTCTGACGCTTCAAAGCTATCTCCTAAACTTTTGACCTTAGTCAACTGTTTGGCGGTCGTATCATAACTTAATTGATACAAAACAGTTTGTTTTTTAAAGTCGTTGCTACCTGTTTTACTTTCAAATGTGATGACGGCTAATCCGTCAATATTTTGGTCTTGCTTGGCTCGGGTATAAACCTTGGCTTGGTCTAGCTTTGAAGAAACGTTATTACTATCACCAAAATTTTGATTACTTGGGAAATATTGGTTATATAAATCATTTGAAATTAAACCTTTAATATGTTCCTTGCGGGTTTTGTATGAATCAGGTTCAAATGTAAACATATACTTTAAAAACTCGTTTGTGGTGTTGTTAAAGTCAATTTCTGCGGTACTTTTGTCTTTATTATTTTGGTAGGTCTTATAACTGTCAATTTGGGTGCTCAATAACTGCTTTTGTTGGTTGGTTTTAGTCAATTGCTGACTAACTTGTCGCTTCTGCTGTTGTAAGCGACTGATCTGTTGTTGCGCCTGCTTAACTTGGCTATGTTGATAGGCATTCGTTCCTAATGACATAATTAAGATCAAACTACCAAGTGCAATACTTAAAACCACGCTACGCTTCATTTGTTGGTTCCTCCTTACTTCTTGATTGGCCGGGCTAACGTTACATCGCTACCACTTAGTAAGCTATAAAAGGCGGTGCCAAAGGTGCTTTCGTTTACATGTCCTGTGGTATCTCCACCCTCTTCAATAATCTTTGTGTTTTTACCATGCCAATTTTCGGTAATAAAAGCGGTGTGTCCGTTATTTCCTGCACCCGCACCCTGATTGACAATGACAATATCGCCTGCTTTGGCGTCATTTTCACTAATTTGTTTCAAGTATTGGTGTGATCCTTTAGCGTCACTTGCCATTGTTCCAGTAAACCAGCCCATATTTGCGGGAACTTTGTAGCCTGCCTTGTTCAAGGTAAGCCAGATAAATCCTGAACAATCAGTTGTTCCTGATTTGTTAGGATTTTTTAAGTTAGTTCCTAAATCAGCGCTAGGGTGCGATTGCCCATACTTGAAATAACCTTTCATACTCTTGGCTGTTTTAATTATATTGCCGTCTGCCTTGCCTGTATCGGTATCACTAGCGCAATCTAGATTAGCGTTGGCTTCCTCATCTTGGCTAGCATTTTTTAAGCTATCCCCTGCAACTGGATCTTTTGTACCAATTACTGAATACCAGTGATCTGCAAAGGCATAACGCTTTGACAAAAACCATTGTTCAGGGTTTTTAGACATACCCTCGTAATCCATTAACCAGGCTTTGGTCGCTTTATGCACGTCCGTATATTTAAAAATCTGCTTGTTTGACGCATAGTAACTACTGTTCAATTCTTGGTCGAGATAATCCAACTGCACGCCGAGATTAGTCGCTGGTTTGCTTTCTTTGTGGGCTAAGTCCTCCAACTTATCTTTACGGCCGCCTAACCACTGGGCTAAGCCCGTGGCCCCGGAACTGGAATTAACAGACTTGGGATCAAGGCGACTTTCTAGTTGTAAGACCCCCAAGATACCGGCGGCCGCTTGTGGGGTGGCACCATACTTTTGTTTCCAATGCTTAGCAATGTTTTTCGCATTTTCTTCCATACCTTTATCGTCTAAATTGGTAACTTGGCTTGATGTGGTATCATCTCCACAATTTTCTTCTAAATCTCCTGTTAATCCTGCAATTATCAATATAATTGCTATGAAAAAGCCTACGATACCATATAATATGAATTTGATTTTTTTCTTTTGAAATTCATAGGCTAGTCCCATGTTAAGCACCTACTTTTTGCTTTGCCTTATCAACTTTATCTTGCGCTGCTGATTGGTCACTCTGCGCGTTCTTTAAGTCCGACTTAGCCGAATCCACCTTCTTATCTTTATCCTTATCTTTGCTGCCATCAATCTTGTTGGCGTCATCTAACTTCTTTTGGGCGTCGCCAACTTCGTTCTTAGCGGCATTGAGACTTAACAGGGCTTTCAAATACTTAGCTTTAGGACTATTCACACCGGCTAATTTGGTTTGGACGGTCTGGGCGTCTTGCGTATCATTATGGGCGAGGAAGGCTTGTCCCATTCTCAATAAAACATCAGCGTTCGTCGTAAAGGATAATTGGTTATTAAGCGTATTGGTATCGTAGTTAACGATGGCTTTTTCAAGTTTCAACTGGTCTTTTTGCTTGCTTGTCGCCTTAGTTGGCAATTCCCACTTGGCAACCTGCCCGCTATCCTTGTTGGCATAAGCCGTGTTGACAACCTTATTCAACTGGCTTGGGTCAACCTTTAAAGCTTGCTGGTACTGACCATGCTTTAAAAAGACATTGACTTGCTTAGTTGCAGGATAGCCGGCTCGTTGCATATCTTTTTGTGCTTCTGACCACTTATGATCATTTAAAGCGGTCTGAATTTGACCGCTATATTTTAATCGCGTGACCTGGGCTTGGTTCTGGTTAGCTAAGCTTTGATACTTTCTTTCGTCACTTTTATGGACTAAGCCGACGGCCACTCCGGCCACAATCGCCACTCCGGCCACGCTCAACCACAAACGTTGTTTGGTTTTCTGCTGGGCCGTTTCAACTTCCTGCCATTCGTGATAACTCACAAAGTCCTCAATGCTGTTAACCACTTCCGTTAACTCATTTAACGACGTAGCTTTAGCTACTTGTTGTAAATAGTCGTCCGGGTGTTTAGCTAGGGCTTCTTTAGGATTGCTTAGTAGCCGTTCATAGGGCGTCCCCGTCAAGCAAAATAGAATCAGCGCTTTGTATTTGGCTAAATTGCTATGTTTGTCATCATAAGGCATGAGTTCATTGGCGCGATAGGCGTACCAAACATGTTGCATGGGGTAATACCACAGATTAGCTGGATTTAACGCAATATGATACTGGCTATCAGCAACCACCTTTTGCGCCATAATTTTCTTGGCAATGGCTGCCCGGATCGCCTTATTTTCCTGCGGTAATTCCTTTAATGATCTGACCTTATCCGGCAAGGTATAAGTTAAAACGACCTTCTGATCTTGTTCAACCACGTTAACCAACTGCAAGAAATTGGCATCAGCTTGCTTTAATTCGTTTAGCTCACTCAACTGGTCGTATCGAAACTGATTGTGATTGAGTTCGAGGATTAACTTGTTTCCTTGTCGCTTGAACGTGCCGACCTCGATATTTAATAGCTGATTTGATTTACTCATTTAAAGTCCCTCCTTCCTCTTCAGTAGTCGTCAAAGCGTCAATCTCACTGGGAGTTAAGATCACGCGCTTTTGATAATCCGGTTGAATGGCTGTCTCACGGTTGTATTTTTCTTGGTAAGCTTCGGGATCAATTAACCGCAATTCTTCTTCGGTCAACTCGACACGCATAAAGGCGCGTTGGCTACCATAGATCATCAGGGCTTCACCTTGCCGGCGGCGCTCCAATAATTTCTTTTCTTTATCCGAGAACGTCATTCTCAACTTAGTAATCACATCATCAACGCCTTTACCGTCTAACCCGAAAAAGATTTTCGTGTAGGAGTTACCGATAATAGATTCACCTATGTTTTGACCGGTATCAGTCGTTCCTTCGATCACATCTTGAATTTGCTGTGTTCCGGCAATCGCTCCGGCATTGTACTTTCTAAACCGCTTGTATGCTTGGTGGAAAAAGGTGGCGGCCGCTTTGTGCAAGGTCAAAAAGTGAAATTCATCAACAAACAATTTCTTGCGGCTATGCCGATCTTTGGTAATTTCGTCCCACAAATATTGAAAGGTGTTCAGATAGGCGGCTGATTGGACTTCCTGTTCACTTTGTAGCGGTTTTAGATCAAAGGAAATGATCTTCCCCTTTAAGTTAACGTTGGTGTGGCCGTCAAATAGGCTGTTAGAGCCATGGGTATAACTGCCTAAAATATAGTAGAAATCTTTAACCCGATTAAATTTGTCGGCGTCTTTATCAGCTAGTTTTTCCAACTCGTCATAAACATTGGATAGGGTCGGCCACTGATCGTCTTTAATTTCTTTCAAGCGGCTGTATTTCAAAACGCCACTGTTGACGTAAGCTTGTTTAACGACATCATCAAGGATTGCCAGTTCAACTTGGGTAATCCCGGTTTTAAGGACTTCAAAGAACCCCTTTAATCGCTGGATTTTATCTTTGACTAGTAAATCAAGGTTCGTGACCGCTTCATCAGCGCTGAGGATTTCTTCGGAAAAGATTTGGAGCGGATTAATTTTGTACTTAGCATTCGAGGTTAGGTGCAAGACTGCCCCACCTAGGGCTTCGACAATCTTGGTATATTCATTTTCTGGATCAATAATGTAGATTTGATAGTCTTGAATGGCGTAGCGTAGGATTTTCTGAATCATATAGGTGGTTTTACCAACCCCGGAAGTCCCGATAATGACTTGATTTTGATTAAGCGTCTTGTTGCGATCCAACATATCTACGGCAATTAAGCTGTTGGTATCTTTGTTAACCCCTTCAATATCGCTTCTAGGCTTCAAGTCCAAAATTTCCGCGTCATCAAAGGGAAACATGCTACTGGCGACTTCGGTATTACTTTCTTTATAGGTGTAATCCCCCATGAGGTTCTCGTTAATTGGCATGGTTGACCAAAAGGCTTGGAACGTCGCTTTAACGGGCACTAAGGGCTTCATTTGTAGTTTAATCAGCGTGTTTTTGACATTGTCGGTTAAATCATCTAGTTCTGCTAAACTGTTGGCCCGTAGATAAATGAGCATATGTTGGTACACAAATGTGGTAGAATTATCAAGGTATTTATCTAGTTGCATGTTGGCTGAATCAATATAATTTTGCAGAATCTTCTTTTTATACGGGTCGAACGTATTTAACTTCTGTGCTTCCTTATTTTGAATCGTCTTCTTGTAATAGGTAATCATTGAATTGTTACTGGCGCTGTCGATATATTGCACAATATCGATAACGCCTTTTTTGCGCTTCAATTCTGATAACCAGTTGCCATACACCCGCTTAGGATAGTCAGCGACCGCTAACACCCGAATAAAATTCTCGCCCGACTGGACGTAGGTGGGGTACTGTTCCCAGCTAAACGGGAATAGTGAATGCAAGCTATCGCGATCAATCAGCTTGGTAAAGTCTTCCACCTCCGATTTTTGTTTATTAACCGCTGTTTCACTATTTTGCTGACTTTCGTTTTTGGTTGGCATGAATAAGTCAATGACTTTATCACCAAAATTCATTTTGTTTCCCCCTATCCATTGAAATTGATTAAGTTCTTTAAAATCTCTTGAACTTCTTGACTAGTCAAAACTTTGGCCGTCACATCAAAATCCGTTAACGCATTTTCAATGTCTCGTTTAACCTGTTCGATCTTTTCGTCTAAATGAGTGACCGCTAGGTTTAAGCTCTTAACACTTTTGTCTTTAATTGGCACCTTAACGATTAGCAGATGTTGCTTAGTTGTCATGTTTTTAGATTCTTGGACTTTAGTAAAGTGATCCAAGTAACTGGCTATGAGCTGGATTTTGAACTGTTGTTCCGGGTGGTCTTTTTGTAAGGCGAGATACCGCCGTTTGAGACCATTGAGATAAGCCGTCATATTGACGGGAATCGTCGGTTCTAAGAACTGTAGCGTGTCATCAACACCTTCACCCAAGGTACTCATCAGAAACGCGCCATAGTCCTCAAAAACGTCCTGTTGTTCAGTTTCATTAAGCAGATCAAGATTGATCCCACTAACTTCCAAAATCCCAACGAGATTACCCGTTTTGGTAACTTCGTAGTTACCATACATACCCACTACTAAGCTCATGTCATCAATGGTCTCTTTCCCGCCATTGATTTTTGGTGGTTGGTAATTCCAATCTAACTTGGCTACTTTATTGGCGGTTTTGTTCTTCTTCAAACGCATTTAGTTCACCTCGCTTCTTCGGTTTTAAATAAAACAGTTTCTGACCATTGGCATAGCAGCGTTTCAACTTAAAGTTATCCCGCACTTTAATATTCTTCCGCGCCGCAACTGGCCTAATTGTTAAAATAGCCATGACAATCGTCATGGCTAAGACAACAATCACTATTTTTATCAGGACTAAAATCAGACCATAGGGTGGGATCGCAATAAAAATTAAGCCCACTAGTCCTGCCAGCGCCGCATAGCCAAAATCCTTCAAGGTGTAATCTTTCCAGATCCCATAATCTTTATCCACGTTCTCCGGGAAGATAAATTCTTTTCCTTTCTTCATTTGGCAGGCTCCTTTTTAAATTAAGTGAATAGGCTGTAAACCCAAGGTAATAGCCAGATAATCGCTGCCGCTAAGGCCACTAAACCAGCCACCCGGCCAACCGCGTGGTAAACCTCTGATTTCTCTCGCGGATCGTCTGCGTCAGGCATTCTTTTGATAATAATAAATAGCGCGACACAAATCCCGACTAAAACGACCAACCCGGTTAAAATACCTTGAATCGTCTTCCCAGCTTGGGTTAGCTTACTTTTAACTTCGCCACCGTCTGCGGCAAAGACAACTTGGGCGTTCATCAAGCCCAAGTAAATTGCGGTGGCTCCAGTAGTTGCTAGCGCTTTCATTTTTCTGTATTTTGACATGTTATTCCTCCTTCCTATCGTCTTCTGATGTTCGTAATTGAATTTGTTCTGCCTGCGTTTCTTCTGGCTCACGCTGATAGAACTTGTTCAATTGTTCCTCGGCAATTTGCTGGCTTGGTAATGGGTCGGTGGCTAATCTGACGTGGCCATTTTCACTCGTGGCTAAGTAATACTCTTTTTCTGACTGGCCTAACTCTTGGGTCTCTAGGACATGCAAGTTATGTTCATAACGGACTAAGGCGTTATCAACTTCTAAGCCATAGAAGCCTAAGAAACCTTCTAGGAAACTTTCACCAAAAAAGGTCATTTCATTTCTGATCTGCTTATATTGATGGGTCGGTTTGTCACTCACCAATTTTTCGGACTTTTTAGCATTTTGACTGTCTTGATGGTGATTAAACCAGCCCCTAAGTTTTAATGGCGGCGTTTTTAGCTGACGTTTAACCGTCTTCTTAATCATGGCTCGGCGAACTTCGTCGATTGGCTGGCCGTCTTGATCTAAAATTGCTTGTAGCTGTTTTTGATCGGTTAATGCTTGGTCATTATCAACCACAATCGCCTTTTGATCATCATGAACTAGCTTGCCATTAATGCCTTGCCAGCTTTCTACTTTCATTGAGTCACCTCCTTATGGGGTTTGCTGGGCTAGAAATATTAAACAACTAGCTTTCCCCCAGCCCGCCCGGTAAAATGGATTGTTAGGAGGGTGACACCTAGAAGTTGCGGTTCTAGGTGCTGATCCCCGTTAGCAACTCTACTGCTGACGAGGACGCCCTCTTTTTTTATGTGCTTCTTAATCCACTCTATGCCTTCATCAGATATTAACTTGCTTTTCCCAGAACCAAGCATTAATTCTTCTGGGAATTCTTCTCTATGTCTGCTCAACCAAGCACTAACATAGTTGCGCCCATGTCCTAATTCACGACTTGCTTGTGCTAGACTATGCCATTTTTGTTTGTTTGCCACATGCGGATTCTCCTTTCTTTATTTTATTTTTAGTTTAGCACATAAATAGGTGCATTGATACCATTTAATTTTACATTTTGATTACAAGTGCATCCCCCCATCTTCATGCCGGTTTCGAGTTTGGTGTTGCCGGTGCTTTTTCGTCATTTCCCACTCAGTCTCCTTTAAACCTTGCGCCTGTTTTTGCCGTTGGTAG
>NZ_JBINJY010000018.1:0-23614 GCF_043951805.1 Companilactobacillus sp. FL22-1 | reverse complement strand
ACTTTGAGGGTATTTTTATGAGCAAAATTATTACCAATTAAAAAAATGGAAATTAAAAATAATTCATGAATTAATGTGAGAAGTGAGATAATAAAAAATGAAAGCACTGTTCTAACACCAATCTTAAAAATGAGATGGTAAAAAAGCTGAAAAGTGTCATACCTTCAGCTTTTTTCTTGGGGGGAAATAAATTGATGAGTTTTTTTACTTTTGCTAACGGCTTGAGTGTCGTTTGTATTTTACTGATTGTGGTCATGATAGTTGGCAAAACGCACTTTACTAAAATGGTCGAGAGTATTATTAAATTTTTGATTGCGATTATGGCAACAACTTCGCTCGTGTCGTTACTGATGCAGACTTACAATCCAGATATTACCAAATTAATAGCCAAAACAGGCTTGAAACTAGACGTCATTGATTTAGGTTGGACGCCAGCAGCAATTATCACCTGGAGTTCAGCTTACAATCTGCTAGTTTTATTAGTCATGATGATAGTTAATGTGATCTTGTTGCATTATCACGTAACTAAAACTTTGGACGTTGATATTTTTGACATCTGGCACTTGTCATTTGTGGGTCTGTTAGCAATGTACATGGGTGCAAATATCGTTGTCAGTTTGATCTTCGTAATTGCTTTAGGGATTTTGAAGTTTATTAATTCTGATTTGATGAAACCAACATTCAATGATTTGATGAATGATCAAAAAGGGCCAATGACGTCCACACATATGAATTATTTGATGAATCCAATCGTGATGTTATTGAATGAAATATGTAATTTGATTCCTGGAATCGATAAAGTCAGTTTTAATTCTACGAAATTGAATAAGGCTGTTGGTTTCTGGAGTTCAAAATTTGCGACGGGCTTTTTCTTAGGAATATTGATTGGTTTATTTGGTCAAATTAACTTAAAAGATACCTTTGGCTTAGCATTCTTACTAGGGGCCTTTTTAGAATTGTTCAATCTCATTGGATCGTGGTTGACATCATCACTTGATCCAATCATTAAGATTATTACTGATCGATTGAACAAATACGGTGTCAATATGAGCTTTGTTGGTCTGGATTGGGCGTTTTTATCCAGCCGTCCTGAAGTTTGGTCTGTAGCCAATATTTTGGCACCTTGCTTGATTGTTGAAGCATTTTTGTTACCTGGCAACCGCATTATTCCTTTAGGAGGTTTGATTGCCATGGGCATTACACCATCGCTATTAGTCGTGACACGTGGGAAAGTCTTTCGCATGATTATTATCGGAGTAGTGGAAATTCCAATTTTCTTGTGGTCAGCCACCTTAACAGCGCCATTTATCACTTCAATGTTTAAGAATATCTTATTGAACAATACAAATATCGGAATGATAGGTTCGGCGACTAAAGAAGGTCCAATTGAACAATTATTGGCGATCATGATAGGTAAGTCTTCATCTGGTGACTTGAAGTTTATCGCTTTGACCGTTTGTGCGATTGCTGTTTACTTGTTGTTATTCTTCTGGTATCGAAATAAGATGAAAAAACGTAATTTGGCTTATCAGACTGAAACAAATTAACTTTTAGAAAAAAGGAAGAGTTTGTGACGGAATCTTTAGTTAAATAATCAAGTCATGATCTTCAAGAATGACGAAGTACAAACCCTAGTACGCACCGTTTACCAAAGAAAAAAGATATTTTATTAAAACGCTCGCAAGAGAAATTATTTAAGACTATGATGAAAAAAAGATAATAAAAGTCAGGAGCAAATATAGTTATACTCAAAGGGGGGTATATCTTATGTTAAACACATTTGAAGGAATAGGAACATTTTTAGTTGGATTAGGTGTCATCTATTATGGAATCAGGTATATGCGGATGGACAAAAAAGTCTTTGATAATGCAGGAGTCAAAGTGGATTTTACTAAGACGCCAGCTACGTTTGGTTTTGCTTCCAAACTTACGGGAACATTGATTGTTCTTGCTGGAATTGGGTGCTTTTTATTTGGATTCTCATTCTTTTTCAAATAGTACTTAAAAGAATAATTTAATTTAAAACAAAAAATTCGACGTAGATTTATTAAATTCACGTCGAATTTTTTTTCACTGTTGAAACTTATCTAAGCGAGGTAGAAACTTATGACAACTAAATATAATTTTTTACAACCTTATACTTTTAAAAATGGTGTAACGATTAAAAATAGAATTGTTATCCCACCAATGATAGAGGCCGTTGCTTTGGAGAATGGAGCTATTTCAAGTGACGAATTGAAATATTTTGATATTCATACAGGCGGTGCCGGGATGTTCATTGCTTCAGTTATGAACGTATCCGCTGATGGTAAGGGTTTTGAGGGTGAACCTTCTGTTGCTGATGACAAATTCATGCCAGGGCTGACTAAATCGGTCCATACAATGAAACAAAATGGGACTAAAGCTATCTTACAGATTTTCCATGCTGGTAGAATGTCTAATTCTAAAATTCTCCGCGGTGTACAGCCAGTTTCTGCCAGCGCAGTGGTCCCAATGCAGAAACACCACGTGAATTAACTAATGAAGAAATTGAACAGATCATTGAAGACTTTGGACAAGTTACACGTCGTGCGATTCAAGCTGGATTTGATGGAATAGAATTACATGGGGCCAACACTTATTAGATGCAACAATTCTTTTCACCACATTCTAACCGTCGTACCGATAAATGGGGTGGAAGTTTAGAAAATCGGATGCGGTTTGCTCTAGAAATCATTAAACGAGTTAACCAAACCGTTGCGAAATACGCTGACGACAAGTTTATTGTCGGTTATCGGATTTCACCCGAGGAAATTGAAGAACCCGGTATTCGTTTAGCCGATCAGCCAATCAGTTATTTACATGTTTCGATGGGTTACGCTTGGCGTACTTCATAAAACGACAAATCTGATACTGAACCAATCGTTTTGAAAATCAAACAAGTTGTTAAGGACCGTGTACCATTAATTTCCGTGGGTTCGATTGAAACACCAGCTGAGGCGGAAAAAATTATTAATGCTGGAATCGATTTTGCTGCGATTGGTCGTGAGTCTATTCGTGAGCCTATTCGTGAGCCTCATTGGGTTCAAAAAGTTGAATTAGGCCAAGAAGATTCGATCAACTACACACTTTCACAGACGGAATTAGATAGTTTAGGTATTAATTCAGCATTCTTAGACTTTTTATATGCTTTACATGCTGATCTACACTGGGTCGATGCCAGTCAACCTAAAGATGATTTTGATAAAAAATTAGGTGGCGTCGAAGGTAATTAGGTTTGGAGATTTAATTATAGTATCGGATTTTTTGTACTTTATGTTTGAGTTTATGAATCTAATGTTTAAGTATCGTAAAGTACATTCATTTGAGTAATTACGATTATCAAATTGTAGTATATGTCTGTCTAATAAATTTAAATGATATACTTAAAATGAAATATGTAAAAGAGAAATTTCCCTTGAAATGGCTATGAAAAGTCAAATGTTTTTGGGTCATACTTTTAAAATTTTGAGAGAGTCTAATCATTTTATTGAGTTTGAGTGGGGGTAGTGCGGCATGAATTATGAAAAAGAAACTCTTATTAAGAATATAAGAAAATTAGCAATAACTAAACAATTAAGCTTTTTAATTGGATCGGGTACTTCGGTTCCTGCAGTACCATTGATGGATAGTGTCGAAGGTGAAAATCTCGAAGAGAGAAATGAAAATTTAAAAAATATAGTTAAACAAGTAAGCACCAAAATGGTTGATAATAAAGAGGATCGTGTGACAGGATTAGTTTTAAATGACTATGTTAGATTTATTACTTCAATAATTAATATATTAAATTTGTCTAATTCTCGGCAAACTCCTAAAACGATAAATTTATTTTCTACTAATTATGATTTGTTTATAGAAAAAGCTGTTGATGTGTTAATGAGAACGTACAAATTTGTATTCAATGACGGTGCGAGTGGTTATTTCAATAGGATTTTGGACAGCTCAAACTATAATAAGACGGTTTCATATAAGGGGCTAAATGACAACTATACAAACGAAATCCCATCAATAACTTTGATAAAACCCCACGGCTCTATAAATTGGGAGATTGACAAAGATAGAGCATTGATCAGAAATTATGTTACAGATTCTCCTTTGATAGTTAGACCAACTGGTAAGGAAGAAAATGAGACCTTTATGGATAATCATTTTCATGAGATGTTAAGAGTATTTCAGTTGGAATTGGATAAACCACAATCAGTTTTGTTTGTGATTGGATTTTCATTTCAAGATTCCCACATAGCTAAAATGGTTAGAAGAGCAATTCAGAATCCAGAACTGATTGTATATATATTCGGATTTAATGATGACGATGAAAAAAAGATTCTTAATAATTTAAAATTAGGAAAAGATATTAGGAATTTAATACTCCTAACCCCAAAAGATTTTAATGAAAATTACAAAAATAATGATAATTTTACACTGTCAAATCTAACCGATATTTTAAATGGGAGTAGTCTGGAGGATTTGAAAGATGACCAAGCCTAAAAAAAAATTAGGGGTAATAACATCTGTTGATGGATCTATATCTGAAGTAGGTATGTATAATATGTCAAATGACGCTATGTTTCTATGGTATGGAGATATATTAAGTGGTCCTAAAGTCGGAGCATATTTAACAATAAATCAAAATGATATTCAAATTATAGCCAGTGTGTCCAATGAAAAGATAATTGATCAAAAAAATTCAATAAAGAGTGCTGAATTTGATAATAGATATTCTAAAAATTCTATAATTTGATAATAGATATTCTAAAAATTCTATAAATAGAATAATTACATTGAAAACTAAAGGTGTAATTGAGAATGATGACTTCAATGTCACAAGTAAATATGTTCCTATGATTGGAAATGAGGTTACATTAACAATGTTTAGAAGAATTAAAAGTTATATATGGAATTAAGAATAATGAACCTACAATTGTTATAGGGAAATCGTTATTAGAAAATCAGAAAATACAATTACCCATTAATGGATTGTTTGCTTCCCATATTGGAATATTTGGTAATACAGGTAGTGGTAAATCAAATACATTGCATAAATTGTATTTAGAATTGTTTAAATCAAAATATTACGACAAAATAGTAAAAAAATCACAGTTTTTTGTAATTGATTTTAATGGTGAATATTCTAATGTGGGAGAAAATGATGTTGGAATATTTGGCGTTTATAAAGATGATAAAAGAGTATTTGACATTGATACTAGAGAATTATTTAGCAAAAGTAAGTTGCCTGTTTCTAGCCAATATTTATTTGATGCTGATATACTTTCAATTCTATTTGACGCACGTCCCGCGACACAGGTACCTTTTTTGCGAAAATCGGTGAATGAGTTCAATAGTAAAAGAAAAGAAAAAGTTTTTAATTTTGGAAATTACGCTGTTGGTACTTTAAAAAGAATATTGACTTCAGGTCAGGCCGTTAATCAAGATAGTCTTCAGGATTGGATAGATACTGCAAAAAGATATATAAGTAATACAGATTTGTTTAATATGATAGATCATATATCTCAATACGGTAATGGTAATTTTTATTTTTATTATACAAAAGAGGACCAGAAATGGTTTAATAAAGGATCTGTTGATGCAATCGATGATAGTACTTTAAAAAAATCGGGAATTACGAAATTGTCAGAAGAATTAAATAATTGCTTTATAAATTTTGGTAGTCGCCCTATTAGTCAATTGAGGATGTTTTTAGATTTTCAAAGAGTTCACCGAACGGCTTGGGGAAAAATAAATAGAAAGTTTCTTGATCCATTATTCAATAGAATTAATTCATCGTTTGACAGTTTAGAAAAAGTTATTGAGGTAAATGATAATGCAATGAAATCTTATAAAATGCTGAATATAATTTCGTTGGTACATGCCAATCAAGAAATTACTAGATTGGTTCCCATGTTGTTGTCTAAAATGATATATGATAATCAAAAAATGAATGTATCAAGTGGGAATGTTGAAATGACGAAACATTTGATTATTGATGAGGCACATAATATATTGAACGCTCAATTTAGAAACAACGGTGATGATTGGCAGGATTATAGACTTTCCATATTTGAAGAGATAATTAAAGAAGGAAGAAAATTTGGCTTTTATTTGACCTTAGCTAGTCAAAGACCCGCTGATATTTCTCCAATGATAATGTCACAGTTACATAATTATTTTATACATAGATTAGTAAATGATAATGATTTGAATATGCTTGAGAATACTATGCCAACTTTAGATAGAAGTTCATTTCAAAAGATTCCTAGTTTGGGTAAAGGCGAGGCTATAGTAACCGGTAATGCAATTCCAGTTCCAATCTTTGTTAAGGTAGATAAAGAAGAAAAATTGCATCCAAAGAGTGATGATGTGATTTTAACTGATTTGTGGAACTGATTTTTTAAATTATTATCTATCATTACGTGCTAAACTGGAAAATTACAAAGGTTTGGCCATCGGTGGATGGTACATTCTTTGTAATTTAAAATTTTAGAGCAATTGAAAAAACTACCATTAATTTTGATGAGACAAGATTAATAGATAGTATTAAGAATTATAGATTTAAAGTCGACTATTGTTTTCCTTTATCATAGATAATTATTAATAAGTAGCAAAAAGGGTATCAATTCAACGTTTAAACATTGAATTGATACCCTTTTTGATTTATAAACTTTTTTTACTTAAGGTCTTTATTTTTTTTCAAAGCAGGTTTCCAAACACCATAGATAACACCGGAAATCACTGCACCGATAACAACGGCGAGCAAGTAAAGCAAGGGTTTGTTAGCAAGTGGTGTAACGAAGATACCACCGTGAGGAGCAGGAACATTAACGCCCCAGAGTTGTGTAAGTCCACCACCGATAGCAGAACCGATAACACTTGAAACGATAACGTGCAATGGATCTCCGGCAGCAAATGGGATAGCACCTTCAGTAATAAATGATAAACCTAAGATATAGTTGGAGAGACCAGCTTGTCTTTCTTGTTCAGTAAACTTGTCTTTCCAGAAAGTTGTAGCAATGGCGATTGCCAATGGTGGAATCATACCACCGACCATGACAGCAGCCATCAAAGCACCATCATGTGTCGCTGTAAAGGAACCAATAGCGAAAGTATAAGCAGCTTTATTGAAAGGACCACCCATATCGATTGACATCATACCACCAAGTAAAGTACCAAGGATAACGGCATTACCAGTACCCATTGATTCTAGGAAGTGGGTGATAGCGGCATTAACAACCGCAAAGACTGGATCAACGATAAAGTACATAATAGCACCGGTTAATAGTAAACCAAGCACTGGGTAGATCAAGATAGTTTTTAGACCATCCAAAGTATGTGGTAATTTCTTAAGCCATCTCTTTAAGAAGACAATGACCCATCCAGCAATGAAACCGGCTAGTAGACCACCGATAAATCCGGCTGGACTCTTAGAACTAACTACTGAAGCAGCAGCTTGTGAAGCCATATAACCACCAACAAAACCAGGTAGTAAGGCAGGACGGTCACCAATTGAAACGGCGATGTAAGCAGCTAGAACAGGAATCAAGAAACTAAAAGCATAATTACCAACGTTATTAAAGAATAGGAACCATTGTGAGTGTGCACCAACGGAGTTTTCCAAAAGGAAGGAGATAGCCATCAAGATACCACCACCAACAACGAATGGAAGCATATTAGAGATACCATTCATTAAATCGGCATAGATTCTTGACCAAAGTGATTTCTTTTCTTCACTATCTTCATCAGCCTCAGCTTGGGCGCCACCTTCAGCGTGAAATACGGGTGCTTTTTGTTCAACAGCTAAGTTGATCAGTTCTTCAGCTTTGTTGATACCATCGCTAACGGGACGGTTAACTAAATGTTTGCCATCAAATCTTGGCATGTCGACTTTTTTATCGGCAGCAATGATTACACCATCAGCACGTTGAATTTCACTAGCGGTCAATTTGTGTTTAACACCTTCAGAACCGTTGGTTTCAACTTTAATATCCACACCCATCTTTTCAGCTTGTTCTTTCAAAGCAGCTTCAGCCATGTAAGTGTGAGCGATACCTGTAGGACAAGCTGTGACAGCAACGACGTATGGCTTTTTGTCGGTTGAATCAGTTTGTTTAGCAGCTTGGGCTTCCTTAGCTTTTTGTTTTTCTTCGTCAGCCTTATCTTTAGCTTCTTTTTCCTTCATTGCTTGGTCAAAAAGATTTTGAACTTCATCAGCAGTCTTAGCAGCTTTTAAGTTCTTAACTAATTCTGGATTGATCAAGAGTGATGAAAGTGCAGCTAGAGCTTGCAAGTGCAAATTGTCAGCCCCATATGGTGCGGCAATCATGAAGAATAGGTAAGCTGGTTGTCCATCAAGTGATTGATAATCGATACCTTTCTCACTTTTAGCGAACAATACGGTTGCTCGTTTAACAGCTTTATCACGTGCGTGCGGCATGGCAATTCCATCACCGATCCCAGTACTTGTCTGAGCTTCACGCTTTAGGATGTCAGCTTTGTATAGTTCTTTGTCATCAATGACGCCGACTTGATAGTACTTGTCGACCATTTCCTCAATGGCTTCCTCTTTAGTAGTGGCTTTCAAGTCCATAATCATGGCGTCTTTTAAGAGTAGTTGTTTCAAGTCCATTAAAAAGTCCCCCCAATTAAATTTCTGTTATAGAAATATTTTTATAAACCTCATCAATTTTTGCTTTGACAGCAATATCTTGACTAAAAGCTGTCGCTGATCCACATGCGGCACCCATATGGAAACTTTCAATTGGATCGTTTGTTTCCATGAAAGTACCAGCAAAACCAGCAATCATTGAATCTCCAGCACCAACTGAATTAATAACAGTACCTTTAGGTGCGTTGGACTTGTAGGCTTTATCTTTGGTAACAAGCAGGGCACCGTCACCGGCCATGGAAACCAATGCATGCTTAGCACCTTTTTCTAGTAACTTACGTGCATAAGTGATGATCTCTTGGTCATTTTTGAATGTTACGTTGAACAAGTCCGCTAATTCATGGTGATTTGGCTTAACTACCAAAGGATGCAAAGGCAAGGTATCTAACAATGCTTGACCAGTCGTATCGATCACGAACTCGGCTCCTTGCTTTTGAATCTTTTTAGCGATATCTAAATAAAAATTGTTATTTAGATTTTTGCAAAGGCTTCCAGCCATGACCACAATATCGCCTTTACCAATCTCATTGAGATTATCCATGAAAGTTTGTTTTTCAGATGTACTGATATTTGGACCAGCACCGTTGATCTCAGTTTCCTCATTTTGGTCGACGGCATTGATCTTCACGTTGATTCTGGTATCTTCTTTAACCCTCGTAAAAGAAGTTTTCAAATCATGTTGTGCTAATAGTTCTTCAAACATCGAACCAGTTGCACCACCGACGAATCCTAAAGCCATTGAGTTAATATTCAATGCTTTTAAGATTCGAGAAACGTTGATACCTTTTCCTCCGGGAAGTTTAACGTCACTCGTAGTTCGGTTAACTTCACCTGTAGTCAAGGCTTTCAATTGTAATACGTAGTCGATTGAAGGGTTGACTGTAATTGTATAAATCACCTAAATAGCCTCCGTTACTTTTGTATATTTACCTATCAGACTCATTTCCCGTTCCGATAATTTGTTAGTTATCAAGGGAACCTCGTCTAAAGTCGCAAAACGACTGAAACTCACTTGCGAAAACTTAGAATTATCAGATAAGACATAGGCTTGGTTTGATTGAGCGATTGCTAAACTCTTAATGGCAGCTTCCTCGGGATCAGGTGTCGTATAACCGGCATCGATCGAAAAGCCATTAGTACCTAGAAAAGCTCGATCAAAATGATAATTCTCCAGAGTTTGAATGATGTTTGCACCAACCAGAGCTTTGGTCGATGACTTTAACTTCCCCCCAGGAAGAAAAGTGTTCACGTTATAATCAGCCAACATCGAAGCGTTATCGACACTATTGGTAATGACTAACAGATCAGTATGTTCTATTAAGTAGGGAATCATGAATTGAATCGTTGTCCCAGAATCCAGGAAAATCACTTCATGATTAGAAACTAAATTTGCGGCTGTTTGACCGATTAATTTTTTTTCATTGATATGGACGGCTGCCTTTTGCGAAAGAGCCGGTTCCTCATGCAATGAAATAACGTTTTGAGCACCACCGTGAATTCTCAATAACTTGTGACAATTCTCCAAGTCTTGAAGGTCACGACGCAAGGTTGACTCGGAAGCACCAGTAAGTGGAATCAAATCGTGGAGTTTGACAATATTATGTAATTTTAATTGTTCTAAAATAATTTGTTGTCTTTCTTCGGTAAGCACTTTCATCACCTCACAAGAAGATATAATACATCCATATTCATTCAAAATCAATCATAAAATCTCAAAAACGGTCAAAAACCTTCAAAAAAATTTCACCGCACAAAAAAATACTGGACAATCAATACCAGTTCCAAGTATTATGAAACGTGTTTTTGTGCTAAAATTTAAAAATGATAATTAAAGTTTAGAAAGGGGGATTTTAATGTTTGTAGATAACGTTAAAATCACCGTTAGATCCGGAAAGGGTGGCGACGGTGCAGTTGCTTTCCGTCACGAAAAGTATGTTCCACTTGGTGGACCTTCCGGTGGTGATGGTGGTCGCGGTGGCGATATCATCTTGAAGGCTAATGAAGGTATGAATACTTTAATGGACTTCAGATACAAGAGAATTTTTAAAGCAGAACCCGGTCAAAATGGCCAGATTAAGGGTATGTACGGTCACAAGGCCGATCCCGTTTATATTAAAGTCCCAACCGGCACTTCAGTTTATGATGAAGATACTGGACATTTAATTGGCGATTTGGTCAATAATAACCAAGAACTAGTTGTTGCTAAAGGTGGCGACGGTGGTCGTGGAAATATTCACTTTGCTAATTCCAAGAATCAAGCTCCGGAAGTGGCAGAAAATGGTGAACCTGGACAAGAACGTCATATTAAATTGGAATTAAAATTAATCGCTGATGTTGGTTTAGTTGGTTTTCCTTCAGTAGGTAAATCTACCTTATTATCTGTTGCAACTTCAGCTAAACCAAAAATTGCCGCTTATCACTTTACGACTCTATCACCTAATTTAGGCATGGTTCGTTTAGACGATGGCCGTGATTTTGTTATTGCTGATTTGCCAGGATTGATTGAAGGAGCTTCTAACGGCGTGGGCTTGGGAATTCAATTCTTACGTCACGTTGAAAGAACCCGGGTTATTTTGCACTTAGTTGACATGGACCCTAATAATGGCCGTGATCCGTTTGAAGACTATCAAGCAATCCGTCAAGAATTGGGTAATTATGATGAAGGGGTTTTGAAACGTCCCGAGATCATTGTGCCAACTAAATTAGATATTCCTGGTTCTGAAGAAAGATTGGCTGAATTCAAGCAACAATTACCTGAAGATGTCGATATTTTTCCTATTTCAAGTATTCAACATACTGGTGTCAAGGCTTTGATGAACCACACCAGTGAAGTCTTATCGAAGGCTGAACCAATTCATTTTGATGTTCAATCTGATGAGACTAAAGAATACAACTATGAGCCAGAAGCAAAGGCATTTACGATCGAGAAAGATCCAGAATACGAACACAGCTTTATTGTCCATGGGGACAGAGTCGAACGTTTGTTGCAAAGAACTAATATGGATCATCAAGATGGAATTATGCGTTTTGCTAGACAGCTTAAATCAATGGGTATTGAAGATGCCTTGATCGATGCTGGAGCTGAATCAGGCGACTCAGTGACAATTCTAGATTTTACTTTTGAATTTATTTAGGGGCTATAAGGATAATGAATAAATCACCGAAAAGAAGATTTATTACTGGATTTGATGGACTGCGTACTTTAGGGGTAATTGGTGTTATTATGTATCACCTAAATCCTAATGTTTTTTCCGGCGGGTATTTGGGAGTACCTATTTTCTTCCTTATATCGGGATACTTAATTACCGACCATTTCTTTAATACGGTTGATTATGGTGGTTCGTTCTCATTAAGTAATTTTTATATTAAAAGAGTTAAGCGATTATATCCGGGAATGTTATTTGTTTTATTGGCATCCGGGGCTTATATCGTCATGTTTTTAAAAGGTTTGCTGTATCATCTCGATCAGATCTTTATCACCAATGTTTTGAATGTTTATAATTGGTGGCAAATATTTAACGGTCAATCTTATTTTGAAAGATTTGCCAATAATGAATCACCATTTACGCACTTGTGGACTTTATCAATTGAAGGTCAATTCTATATTGTTTGGCCAATTCTTTTGATTCTTTTTGCCAAGTTTGGTGTTAAGAAGAGTCGTATTTTTGGCTTTGCAATGATCGTATCTATCGCTTCAGCTATTTGGATGGCACTCTTATTCAAGCCGGGTGTTGATCCAAGTAGAATTTATTATGGTACCGATACAAGATTATTCTCAATTTTATTAGGATGTGGACTAGCTTTGATCTGGCCTGCCGAAAAATTGAAGAGTGGCTTGCATAAGAGTGATCGTCTCAAATTAAATATCGTCGGATTGTTGTCATTTGCATTAATGATTTTGATGATCTTTACGATCAAAGATTCAGATGCGTTCTTATATCGTGGTGGAATGTTCATTTTCTCTGTTACGACATGTATTTTTATTGCGGTCGTAGCTCATCCAGACTCATTCTGGAATGGTATTTTGTCGAATAAAGTTTTCCATTATATCGGAACGAGAAGTTATGGGTTATATCTTTACCAATTTCCAGTAATGATTTTCTTCGAATCTAAGTTCAGAAATGTGGCTGATCACCCAATACTTTATCCAGTGATCGAAGTCATTTTGATTGTCTTAGTAACTGAATTTTCATTTAGATTCGTTGAACAACCATTGGCTCATGCTAAGTGGAGCGATGTTAAGAAGTTCTTTACGTCATCAACAGCTCTCCAAAAGATTTTAGCGGTAGTTATTGCTGCCATTTGTGTAACTGGTTCTTATGGAGTGGTTAAGGCTGTTAGTGCGCCAAAACCAAACGTCAACCACAGCGAGTTGGCTAATAAGATCAGTAAGAATGAAAAGGCTAATAAGGCTAAAAAAGAAGCCGCAATTGCTAACTTGAAGAAAGCTAAGAAGGAGCAAAAGAATGCTACTGGCAAGATGTCCAGTGCCGATTATGAACGTTACAAGAAAGCGGCAAAGGATCATCCAATCAATACTGAGTTTGAGAAGTATGGTTTGAGCCAAATTGATCTGCAAAGATTAAAGGATGTACCATTGACAGCTGTCGGTGACTCCATTATGGCCGATGGATCAGATAATTTCATGAAATTATTTGATGACAAGAAGGTAATTATTGATGCTGCAGTCAGTCGTCAAATGGGCGCTAGTCTTGATTTATTACAAAATTACAAAGATCAAGGTGTATTGGCACCTAATGTCATGATCGGCTTAGGAACTAATGGTCCTTTCAATATGGATCAAGTCGGTCAAGTCATGCAATTAGTTGGTCCTAAGCGTCATGTATACTGGATCAATGTTCACGTGCCAACTAGACCTTGGGAAAAGACTGTTAATGGAGTCTTGGATCAGGCTTCAAAGAAGTATAAGAATTTAACTGTGATCGATTGGAATGCATATTCACAGAATCATACTGACTGGTTCTATGACGATAATGTCCATCCAAATCCAGATGGTTCGATGTACTATACCTCATTTGTTGCCAAAGAAATTTTGAAAACATTAGACAAAAAATAGTTAGCAACTAGATAAGGATTTTTTTATGGAATTAGAATTTTTAGGAACTGGTGCCGGAGTTCCATCGAAGAGCCGCAACGTTTCGAGTACAGCTTTAAAGATGCTGGACGAAAGAAATGAAGTTTGGCTGTTTGACGTTGGCGAGGCGACACAGCATCAAATATTACGAACGGCCATCAAGCCTAGAAAAATCACGAAGATTTTCATTACCCATCTGCATGGTGATCATATCTTTGGTTTACCAGGTTTATTGGATAGCCGATCCAATCAAGGCGGTAATTCAACTTTAGAAATTTATGGACCAGTGGGTATTAAGGAGTATATTGAAACTTCCTTACGTGTCACTGGCAGTAAGCTCAGCTATCCAATCAAGTATATTGAGTTAAAAAATGATGGTGAAATATTCAATGACAAGACCTTTAGCGTTTACGCGGGAAAATTAAAGCATCGAGTGACTTGCTTTGGTTACCGAGTCGTAGAAAAACCGCGTGTCGGCGAATTGCTAGTTGATAAATTAGCACGGTATCATATTCCGAATGGACCAATTTTTGGTCAGTTAAAAGCTGGAAAAACGGTTACTTTGGATGATGGTACAGTCCTAGATGGTACTGACTTTATTGGACCAGAAAAGCCAAGTAAAGTTGTCACGATCATCTCTGACACTCGCTATACACCAGAAATAGACAAATTGTCAGAAAATGCTGATGTGATCGTTCATGAGTCGACTTTCTCAAATGATGAGAAACAATTAGCTTACAATTACTTTCACTCTACGGCTACTCAGGCAGCGGAAGTTGCTCAAAGATGTCATGCCAAAGGCTTGATTTTGACGCATATTTCAGCTCGCTATACTGGTCGTGGAGCCTTGATCTTGCAAAAAGAAGCACAAAGGATCTTTAAGAATACTCGAGTTGCGAGTGATTTCGATATATACGAAGTACCTTTTAATTAGAGGAGAAGATTGATATGACTAATTTATTGAATCAGACGGTAGTTGTTACAGGAGCTTCATCCGGTATTGGCAAAGATGTTGCTATCAATGCTGCGAAATGTGGGGCCAATGTGGTTTTGATCGCAAGAAATGAAGATAAATTGCTCCAAGTCAAAAATGAGTGTATTCGTGTTGGAGCGGAAAGTGCTGTTCATGAATACTTGTCAGTTGATATGAGTGACCCTGAGGCAATTACGGCAGCGGTTCAAGAGATTTCGGAATTTAGTGATGATATTGACGTTTTAGTAAATGCTGCCGGATTTGGCGATTTTTCTAACTTTTTAGAAACGGATTTTACTAAAATTGAAAAAATGTTCCGTGTCAATGTGTTAGGCTTAATGTTGATGACACGTTTAGTCGCAAAGGGCATGATTGAAAACGGCCGAGGACACATCTTCAATATTGGTTCGATGGCTGGTAAGATCACTACGCCTAAGTCTGCTGCCTATGCGGCCTCAAAAGCGGCCGTCATTGCTTTTTCCGATGGTTTACGATTAGAACTACAATCAATGGGAGTTTATGTCACAACGGTCAATCCTGGCCCTGTGAAGACGAATTTCTTTGAGGTTGCTGATCATTCCGGTAATTATCTTGATTCAGTGAAGTATTTCATTCTTGATCCTGATAAATTAGCTTGGGAAATCGTAAATACTTTTGGTCGCAAGAAACGTGAAATCAATCGACCTCGTTATATGGAATTAGCAGCAGTACTATACAAATTGGCTCCAAGCTTGGGAGATTACTTTGCTTCGACACTTGGTAACCGTAAATAGGGGAGAACAAAGATGAACGGTAAACAATCGAGATTCGTAATCGGTCTAATTATTACATTAATCGTGGTGATTTTCGCTGTTTTGAATGTAAATCCGGTCACGGTAAGTTTTGGCTTCACAAGAGTTAAATTACCTTTGATCATTTTGATCATCGTGACACTGTTGCTAGGTGCAATCATCACCATGCTACTGGCAAGTACTGGTAAGAAAAAAGATGATGATTTCAATCGTCATGCCAAAAAGCAAATTTCACGGGTCAAAGTTTCCAATGATAAGGAAATTGCTGATGCTTTAAAGGAAAATAATGGAAAAAAGCAAACTAAATAGTAAATTTGCTTGCTCAAACGTTTTTATGATAGTATTATATTAAACGTTAGATTTGATTGAGTTAATTAAATAAAAGGAGTTTTTTAAATATGGCTGTTCCAAAGAGAAAAACATCAAAACAAAGAAAGCGCCAAAGACGCGCACATCTTAAGCTATCAACACCAAACATGCAATTCGACGTTGCTTCAGGTGAATATCGCTTAAGTCACCATGTATCACCATCAGGTATGTACAAAGGTGAAAAAGTTATCGACGATAGCAAAGAAGCTTAATGAAAAAGTCAAGTTTAGCTTGGCTTTTTTTTAATATTCAATATTAGGTGGTTCAACAATATGAAAAGACTAAAATATGCTCTCTTAGTAGTTATTCCATTGTTCTTTTTGTTGCTGACTGGCTGCTCGAAAATGAGCTTATCAACGACTGCCAAAACGTATAAGGCCGACGGTCTTGTAGCTGTGGTCAAGGGTCAAGCCAAGAACTATCAGAAGTTGACATATTCAGTTAATGGCAAGACCAAAAAGGTTGATGTAGATGAAAATCATTTTGCCATCTCAGTACCCGTATCAACTAAAGACCAGACTGTTCGTATTAAAGCTACGAATGGTGATCAAGTTGAGTCGAAGTTGGTTAAAGTTAAGAAGGTAAAGGCTCTACAAGACTATCTGACTTTTGCTCAAACATATAATTACACGATGTTGTCGATGGGACAATCAAATGATCAGCTTCAGTTGATCTCTAAAGATGGCATTTTAACTCACCAAAAGAATGACGGCAGTAAGTGGTATTACAACGTTCAGAACAATCAGCTGATGGGAATTGCAACGACACTTTCCTATAAGGACTTGAAGTCTAAGACTGGTCAAAAGAACTTTGCTACCAACTTGATGGTCGTTTCGAAGTTCTTAGGTGCAGATGGACAAAAGGTCTTGAAAGAGTTTGCTAAGCAGACCAAAAATGCAGGTCAGAATTCTACTAAGACTTCAATGAACCAAATAACTTCAAATGGAGTTAATTTCAATATCAACTTATCTACAAAAGAATTTTATTTGTACATTACTAAGTATTAATAATCAACAAGTGCAAAGATAGTTTGTTTTAAAATTGAAAAAGTGCCGTCTGATTCCAAATCTGAATCAGATGGCACTTTTTATTAAGATGATAATTGACAACAAAGAAAAAAAGCTTAACGTGATGTTAAGCTTTTTTCTCATCTTTGACAGAGCTATCAAGAATCAATGGAATTACACTGAAAATGATAGCAAATACTATGCTAATAATAACTGAATATGTAAAATTATAAGTTTGTTGATTCAAAGCACCACCGATAAAGCCAGCAACTTGGCCTAACATGATAGCCCAGAAAATAATGGCAACATATCTCATATCATCCATCTCACTTTCTCAAGTAGTTTAGCACAAATAACGTTTTTACCCAATAAATTTCTACTTGCATTTGATATAATTTTAAACAAAGGGGGCGACAAATTGCAAGCACAACTACAAGTCATGAGCAGCTTTAGTTTATTGCATAGTCCCGCAAAATTGACCGAGTTAGTGGATCAAGCTAAGTCTCGGGGATACGCGGCAATGGCTTTGACAGATTTAAATAATCTGTATGCGTCAATCGATTTTTATAAATATGCTAAAAAAATTGGCATTAAACCAATTATTGGTTTAACAATTGAGATAGCCGGAATCATAGATTCTGAGAATGTTTATCCATTGATATTATTGGCCAAAAATAATTCAGGTTATAAAAATTTAATTAAAATTTCTTCAAAGATTATGTCTCAAACTGATCCAGTCAGTTTTCAAGACTTGAGAGACCATTTGGAAGGGCTGTTTGTAATTACACCTGGCAGTAAGGCGGAGGTCTTGAGCGTCGATGTAGCGGCTTATATCGAGGCAATGCAGGCTCTGATCAAAAACCAAGCATTTTATCTAGGAATCAGTCTCTATGCTAGTGAAATCGATAATGTCAAAAATGTTCGGCAAGTAGCAGAGCATTACCATTTACCAATGGTGGCTTTAGGCGATGTTAGATATCTGAATCCAGATGATCATTTAGCTTATCAAGTAGTTAATTACTTACGAACTGGTCAAAAATTTGAGAATTTGGAGCAAGTGGTTGAGAAAGGCGATTATTATTTAAGAACAGTTCAAGAATTTACGGCTGATTTTAAAGACGTCGATTTATTGGAGGCAGTTGAGAATACTGGACGGATCGCTGACAACTGTAATGTTGAGATCGAGTTTAAAGAAACGGAACTGCCTGAATTTGAGACGCCTAACGGTATCTCTTCAATTGAATTTTTGCATGATTTAGCGGCCCGAGGATTAAAAAAACGTTTAGAAAACGATGTTTCGTCGACTTATCAGCAACGCTTGGACTATGAATTAACTGTCATTGAGAAAATGGGTTTCGCAGATTATTTCTTGATCGTTTGGGATGTGATCAAACATGCACATCAAATTGGAATTAAAACGGGTCCAGGACGAGGATCAGCGGCTGGTTCTTTAGTCTCATATTGCCTAGGGATAACTCAGGTTGACCCAATCAAATACGACTTACTATTTGAACGTTTCTTAAATCCACAGCGAGCTAATATGCCTGATATCGACCTTGATCTACCAGACGACCGTCGAGATGAGATGGTGATGTATATGCATGACAAATATGGTTCTGACCATATGGCTCAAATTATCACTTTCGGGACTTTAGCTGCCAAAATGGCTTTAAGAGATATTGCACGAACATTTAGCCAGACCCAGTTTCAAATCTCGCAGTGGTCAAATGCCATTCCACGTAAGCTCAACATTACCTTGGCAGAATCATTGGATGAGTCAGGTGCTTTACGCCAACTAGCTCAAAACTCTCGTGAAAATCAATTGATCTTTAAAGTTGCTCAACGTATCGAAGGAATACCGCGTCATTATTCCACGCATGCGGCCGGAATCGTTCTCAGTAAAAAGCCAATGACTGATATTGTTGCAGTGCAACTAGAGGCTGATGGAATAAATTTGACCCAGCAGACTAAGTATAATGTTGAGAATGTTGGCCTTTTGAAAATGGATTTTTTGGGATTAAAGAATTTAACCATTCTGGATAAGTCCATTCAGGCCATTTCCCAACGCTTCCAAAAAGAATTTATTCCCGAAAAGATTCCACTTGATGATAAAAAGACCTTGGCACTGTTCCAAAAGGGAGCAACCGATGGGGTCTTTCAATTTGAATCAGAAGGAATTCGTAGCGTTTTACGACAGTTAGTCCCAACAAGCTTCGATGACATCGTGGCGACGAACGCTTTGTACCGGCCTGGTCCAATGCAAAACATCTCGACCTTTATTGCGCGAAAGCATGGCGATGAACCGGTTACATATCCGGACCGCTCATTAGAGAAAATCTTGAAACCGACCTATGGAATTTTAGTTTATCAAGAACAAGTTATGCAGGCATCTTCTGAAATGGCTAATTTTTCACTAGCTGATGCCGATATTTTGCGTCGGGCTATCAGTAAGAAAAACGACCAATTGATTGAACAGAATCGCCAGAAGTTTATTGACGGAGCAGTGGCGGCAGGTCATGATCTTGATTCAGCAAAAAAAGTTTATCAGTATATCGAAAAATTCGGTAATTATGGTTTTAACAAGTCACATTCAGTTGCCTATTCGATGATTGCGTTTTGGCTAGCTTACATCAAGGTTCATTTTCCAGATATTTTCTTTGCTGCTCTCTTAAATTCCAACTTGAATAATGAGAGCAAAGTCTCGACTTATATCCAAGATGCTAAAGATATGCAAGTGAAAATCTTAAATGTCGATATTAATCAGAGTTCATATGAATTCACCGATAGCAATCAAGCAATTCGCTTTGGTTTATTGAGTATCAAAGGGATGCGTCGTGATTTGGCTGATGAGATCATCAAAAAACGGCAAAAAGACGGGCACTACACTAGTGGACTCAACTTTTTACAACGAATCGACCGTCGGTTTGTTAAGAACGACTATTTAGAACCAATGATTTTGGCGGGAGCTTTTGATGGTTTCAACCGCAATCGCAAAGAACTGCTGTATGATTTTCGTGATTTGATTGAAAGCATACAGTTAGCTGGCAGCAATTTATCATTATTTGATGTTTTGGACCCTAAGAAGCACCAAGTTGACGATTTCAGTTTGACGGAAAAATTGAATCAAGAGAAAAAGTATTTAGGCGTCTACGTTTCAGGACATCCAGTCGAAAAGTATCGCACCCGCTTATTGGATCTGCAAACAATTAAAATTTCAGAGTTGAATAATTTTCAAAATCAAACTGTCAATGTCTTGGGATTAGTCAAGAATTTACGAGTGATCAGGACAAAAAAGGGTCAACGAATGAGTTTTATGACAATTGAAGATGAATCAGGAACGATTTCTGTGACAGTCTTTCCCAAACTTTTTCAAAAGATTGAGTCAATCGATCTGGATGGAAATATTTATTTGTTCGTAGGTCATCCTAATGTTGGTCAAAGAGGAGACTTGGAACTGATTGCTGATAAAGTGGTCGATCCAAAACAATATACCGTCCAGTTGCCAACTGAAAAACTCTATTTAAGGATCGACAAAGCTCACGATACTTCAGAAAATTTGAAACAGCTTTATCAGATCATTGAGAGTGCCAATGGCCAAATGCCGGTAATTTTATATCGAGTGCAAAAGAAACAAGCATTACTCTTGAAATCGAACCGCTGGATAGATTTTAATAGTAATGTGCAGCAGAAATTGGAGATGTTTTTAGGTAAACAAAATGTTTTTCTAAAAAAAGAGTGAATAATTTATCTTAAAACGTTTTCAGCTCTACAAAGTATTCAACAAAAATGTTATATTTGATTAGGTTTTGTTTTAGAAACAAATAATTTTGGAGTGTGAACAAATGAAGCGTATTGGTATTTTGACCAGTGGTGGCGACGCCCCTGGTATGAACGCTGCTATTCGAGCAGTCGCACGTAGAGCCATTGACAAAGGGCTTGAAGTGTATGGTATCAATTATGGATATGCTGGACTTGTTGCGGGAGATATCTTCCGTTTGAACAGCGACGACGTATCTGACCATATTCAACGTGGTGGTACATTCTTGCATTCTGCAAGATACCCTGAATTTGCTAAAGTTGAAGGCCAATTGAAGGGTATTGAACAATTGAAGAAGTTTGGAATCGATGCATTAGTTGTTATCGGTGGCGACGGTTCTTATCATGGCGCATTGCGTTTGACTGAACACGGTTTTAACACAATCGGTTTGCCAGGAACAATCGATAACGATATTCCGTTCACAGACTTTACAATTGGTTTCGATACAGCTGTATCGACTGCCGTTGATGCAATCGATAAGTTGCATGATACTGCTAGTTCCCATGAAAGAACTTTCATCGTTGAAGTTATGGGACGTGGCGCTGGTGACGTTGCTCTTTGGGCAGGTGTTGCTGGTGGTGCTCAAAAGATCATCATTCCTGAACGTGATTTTGACATCAAAGAAATTGCTGAAGAGGTCGAAACTGGCCGTCAACAAGGTAACAAGAACATGATTATCGTTCTTGCTGAAGGTGTTATGCACGCTGACGAATTCAAGAGTGAATTGGACAAGTATGGTGACTTTGATTCACGTGCAACTGTTCTCGGACATGTGCAACGTGGTGGTTCACCAACTATAAAAGACCGTGTCTTAGCAAGTAAGATGGGTGCTTATGCAGTTGATCTCTTGCTTGATGGCAAGGGTGGTTTGGCTGTCGGTATCGAAAATAACAAGATTACATCACATGATATTCTTGACTTATTCGATAGCAAGCACAAACCTGATTTATCACTATATGATTTAAATGAATCTTTAAGCAGATAATTTAAACATGTAGAGTTTTAATTTGGTACAATGAACAAGGTATTAAGACAAGAAAAGGGGATTCTCGATGAAAAGAACAAAAATTGTAAGTACACTTGGACCTGCTAGTAATGATGTTGACACAATCGTTAAGTTGATTGAAGCCGGAGCTAACATCTTCCGTTTCAACTTCTCACATGGTGACCATCCAGAACACAAAGCTCGTATGGAAATGGTTCACGAAGCTGAAAAGATTACTGGTAAGACTGTTGGTATCGTTCTAGATACTAAGGGTGCTGAAATTCGTACAACTGTTCAAGAAGGTAACAAGTTTGAAGCTAAGATTGGCCAAACAATCCGTATTTCAATGGATGATTCCTTAACAGGTACACCTGAAAAGATTGCTTCAACATATCCTGGTCTATACGATGATACACATGTTGGTGGTCACGTATTGATTGATGATGGTCTTGTTGATTTGAAGATTACTGAAAAAGATGACAAGAACCGTGAATTGGTTACTGTTGTTCAAAACGACGGTATGATCGGCTCAAGAAAGAGTATCAATGCTCCTGGTGTTGAAGTTCGTCTACCAGGTATCACAGAAAAAGATTCTGACGATATTCGTTTCGGTCTAGAACAAGGTATCAACTTCATCTCAGCTTCATTCGTTCGTAAAGCTCAAGATGTCTTGGATATTCGTGAAATCCTTGAAGAAAAACACTGTGAATACGTACAAATCTTCCCTAAGATTGAATCACAAGAAGGTATCGACAATATCGATTCTATCCTTCAAGTATCAGATGGTTTGATGATTGCTCGTGGTGACATGGGTGTTGAAATTCCATTTGAAAACGTACCATTCGTACAAAAGACTTTGATCAAGAAATGTAACGCTCTTGGCAAGCCAGTTATCACAGCTACACAAATGCTTGATTCAATGCAAGAAAACCCACGTCCTACACGTGCCGAAGTTACTGATGTTGCTAACTCTGTTCTTGATGGTACAGATGCAACAATGCTTTCAGGTGAAAGTGCTAACGGTGACTACCCAGTTGAATCAGTTGCTGCTATGGCTCGTATCGACGAACGTACAGAACAACAATTGAACCACACAAACCAACTTGCAATCCAACGTTTCGAAGATTACAAGGGTTCAAACGTTACAGAATCAATCGGTGAATCAGTTGTTAGAACAGCTGAAGAACTAAACATTCACACAATCGTTGCTGCTACAAAGAGTGGTTACACAGCACGTATGATTTCTAAGTATCGTCCATCTGCTGATATTTTGGCACTTACATTTGACGAAACTACACAACGTGGTTTGACAGTTAACTGGGGTGTTGATCCAGTTATCGTTGACAAGCCTGATAACACTGATGAAATGTTCGACTTAGCTGCTAAGAAAGCTCAAGAACTTGGCTTTGCTAAGGAAGGTGACTTGATTCTTGTTGTCGCTGGTGTTCCTGTCGGTGAAAGTGGTACAACAAACTTGATGAAGGTTCAATTGATCGGTTCTACATTGGTTAAAGGCCAAGGTGTTGGTGAAGAATCAGTTGTTGGTAACGTTGTTGTTGCTCACACCGCTGAAGAAGCTAACAAGAAGATCAATGAAGGCGACATCCTTGTTACAGAAATGACTGACAAAGATTACCTACCAGCTCTTGAAAAAGCTAGTGCCGTTGTTGTTGAAAACGGTGGTCTAACTTCACACGCAGCTGTTGTTGGTATCGCTATGGGTCTACCTGTAGTTGTTGGTGCTAAGAACGCTACAAGCCTTGTTAAAGATGGTGACACTGTTACTGTTGATTCAAGACGTGGTGTTGTATACAAAGGTGCTTCACGTTCACTATAATTTTTAATTTAAAAGTTAAAGTGTTTTAAAAATATAAAAAGACTGAGAGAAACTGACGAGTTT
>NZ_JBINJY010000017.1:0-25052 GCF_043951805.1 Companilactobacillus sp. FL22-1 | reverse complement strand
AGGAAGTCTTTTTAGTTATCTTATAAAGTAAATAATGTTTGTACACCAAAAATCAATAAGAATACTCCAAAAATCAAACTGAAGATCAAGGCTATTAAAGCAAAGATCACCGGACTTGATTGCTGGCGAATATTGTTAAAATACTGTTTAGAAATATAAATCTGCCAAATTCCAAGTAATATAGCACCAATTCCTAAAATTAATTTCATCTTATGACCCTTATTTCAATTTAAGTTGTGTCACACACTCGATATGATTTGTCATTGGGAACATATCAACTGGAGTAACGTCACCAATTTCATACATATCGTTCAATAACGACAAGTCACGAGCTAATGTTGCAGGATTACAACTGATATAAACGATTTTCTTTGGTTTGATGTTCTTCAAAGAATCAATCAAAGAACTAGCCAAGCCCTTACGAGGAGGATCGACCATTAGAACATCGACTGAAACGTCATTTTTAGCCCATTCGTCCAAGACATCTTCGGTCTTACCGACAACGAAGTCAGTATTAGTGATGTTGTTCAATTTAGCGTTTTGATCAGCATCCTTAACCGCATCTTCAATAACTTCAATACCAGTGACATGTTTAGCTTTATTAGCTAAAGACAATCCAATTGTACCAATACCTGAGTATGCATCCACGACATTTTCTTTACCGGTTAACTCAGCTTTATCGATTGCAAGTTGATACAAGTTTTGTGTTTGAACTGGATTGACTTGATAGAACGATCTTGGCGAAATCCGATATTTATGACCCAAAATCTCATCGTCAATATACTTCTTGCCACCCAATAATGTCATCTTCTGCCCAAAGATAACATTAGTATTTTTGGAATTAATATTCAAAAATAGTGACTTAACTTCAGGGTTAGCCAAAATTTCGTTCGTAATGTCTTTGTAGTGTGAAATATCAGGGGTACGAGAAACCAAAACGATCATCATTTCACCAGTAAAGTAAGCTCGGCGCACCATGATGGTTCTGATTTGTCCCTTTTGATTTTCCTCATCGAAGCCACGAACATTATATTTTCTCAAAATGTCACGCACACGGATAATTTCAGCATCGATCTTTGGATCTTGAATTAAGAAGTTTTCCATTGGCACTAATTCATGTGAGCGGCGACGATAAAATCCAGTAGTCAATTTGCCATTGATTTGGCGAACTGGTACTTGAGCTTTGTTTCGATAATTGAATGGTGATTCCATTCCTAGAGTTTGATTGACCACAACATCTTTCAGACCAATCTTGTTGAAATCTGTCACCACTTGATCGTGTTTAAATTCCAACTGTTTGTCATATTTTAAATGGCTTAAAGGAGCAATCCCTGTTTGTGCATAGACAGCATCAATGTCGTGGACACGGTCAGGAGATTCCTTCAAAACAGATAGAGTTCTGGCAAAGCCAAAGTTTTTATTTACTCGTGTAATCACAGCTTTAACTTTTTCGCCTGGTAAAGCATTGTCAACAAAGAGTGTAAAATCATCAACTTTGGCGACACCTTTACCTTCATATGACAGATCTTCAATTGTCAATTCTAATTCTTGGTTCTTCTTCAAATTTGGTTTTTCCATTTTTCACCTATACATAGAAAAAAGAAGTGTTCAAAAATTGATCCACTCCCTAATTCTTTTTTATTTATCTTCTGTTGTTTGTTCTTTCTTACTATCGAGATTCTTCTCTTCTTCGATGATCTTTTCGCCCGCATCCTTTTCACTCAAAGTTGGGCTATCGATTGCCTTTAGTGGAATGGAATCAACATTAGCATAAATATTGAGATGATTATGCAAATTGATAAATTCCATTGGTGCATCCCCACCATATTCACCATCCAAGTTGACCATGACCCGATTATTGTCATTAGCTTTGACACTGATCTTCTTAGTCTTAGTGTAAATAACTTTAGGATTGTAAACGTGACGTCCACCATTTAAGACTAAAGCAATCAAATGAACAAGATCACGTAAATTAGTCTCTTTGACGATGATCAACGAAAAAGTTCCATCACCAATCACGGAGTTTGGAGCAATCTGTTCCATTCCACCGATCGAATTGGTTAAACCGATCAGAAACATTGTGGCTTTACCATCAAATACACCTTGATCATATTCGATGTGCATATCAATTGGACTGATTCGAGGCAACATTTCAGCACCTTTCACCAGATAAGCTAAGTAACCCAAAATGGATTTATAAGCTGAAGGCACTTCATATGTCAATTCAGTCATTGACCCGCCACCAGCAATATTGATGAAGTACTTAGAACCTGCTTGACCAATATCGACTGGTAACTTCTGCCCTTTCAGGATTACTTTGGCTGCCTCAACGACATCATCACGTGGAATCTTCAAAGCTCTGGCATAATCATTCGTTGTACCAGCAGGAATAATAGCTAACTCTGGGCGTTTGTCCAAATCAGCTATTCCGTTAACGACCTCATTGATCGTCCCGTCACCACCAGCTGCCACAACTAATTCAAAGCCTTCTTTAGCAACTCTTCTGGCCTCATCTTTGGCTGAGTTTTTCTTCGGAGTGGTTCGATAAGCACTAGCCTCATAACCAGCTTTTTCAATAATATTCAAAATGTCTCCAACATTACTGTTCATGGTCTCATGGCCTGAAGTTGGATTATAAATAAGTCTAGCACGCATATCTTTCCCTCACTAACGACTCTTTAACTCTGCCATCAAAATCTTATTAACAACTTTGGGATTAGCTTGACCGTGAGTTTGTTTCATGATTTGACCAACTAAGTAGCCAACAGCACGATCTTTACCATTCTTAAAGTCATCGATTGATTGTTGATTATTATCTAATATTTCTAAAATAATTGGTTTCAAGACAGCTGGATCAGATTCTTGGACAAGTCCTTTAGACTTAACCCATTCCTCAGGTTCTGTTCCATTACTGATTGTTTCTTGGAAGACCTTCTTAGCAATCTTAGAAGAAATAGTTCCGTTTGAAATCAAATTGATCATCTTAGCTAAATGTTCAGGTGTCAATTTTGTTTCAAGCAAGTCCATTTTATTTTCGTTCAGATAAGCATTAACTTCACCCATCAACCAGTTAGAAACTAGTTTTGGATTAGCATCAAAACCGACTGCTTCGTCAAAGAAATCTGACATTTCCTTTGTATCCGTCAAAACGCCAGCATCGTATTCAGGAATACCTAATTCATTGATATAACGTTTTCTTCTGTCAGCAGCTGATTCAGGTAAGTTAGCTTGAATTTCAGCGACCCATTCTGGAGCAATATCATAATCAGGTAGATCTGGCTCTGGGAAGTAACGATAATCGTCAGCTCCAGATTTAACACGCATTAGGAATGTTTCACCAGTCTTCTCATCAAAACGTCTCGTCTCTTGGCCAATTGTCTTACCTTGTTTAAGGATAGCAGCTTGACGCTTTTCTTCATAGGCCAAACCTAATTTAACGTGATTAAATGAGTTCAAGTTCTTTAATTCGACTTTAGTTCCGTATGTATCTGAACCTACAGGACGGATAGAAATATTGGTATCAACACGCATTGAACCTTCTTCCATCTTAACATCAGATGCCCCAGTAAACTGAATGATCTTCCGTAAATTTTCCAAATATTGGTAAGCTTCTTCAGGAGACTTCATATCAGCTTTAGAAACAATTTCAATCAAAGGTGTTCCTTGACGGTTCAAATCGACATAAGAATAACCATTATTGCCGTGGGTATTCTTACCAGCATCTTCTTCGACGTGAAGTTCTTCGATACCAATCTTTTTCTTTTTGCCATCAACTTCAATTTCAACATAACCATCGTGACCCAATGGCTTGTCTTGTTGGGTAATTTGGTAAGCTTTAGGATTATCTGGGTAGAAGTAGTTCTTACGATCAAAGTGAGTGTGGTTTTCAATTTGAGCATTCAAGGCTAATCCAACCATGATACCAAGTCGATAAGCATTTTTATTTACAGTTGGTAATGTTCCAGGAAAACCAAAATCAATAACGTTGGTATTGATATTAGATTCAGCACCATAAGCAACGGGTGTTGGACTATACATCTTGGACTTAGTCTTTAACTCAACGTGGACTTCAAGTCCGATAGTTGTTTCAAAATTCATTAGTCTTCCCCCTTAAGTGCAGTTGGTATTTGTTCATAGAATTTATTTTCTTCTTGCAAAGCATAGGCCGCATTGAAGACATCTTGTTCAGCAAATGGTTTACCAATGATCTGTAGACCAATTGGAAGTCCATCAGCTAAGCCAGCAGGCACTGAAGCAGCAGGCAGACCAGCCAAGTTGGCAGGGATCGTCAAGATATCATTCATGTACATTGCCAATGGATCGTCAACTTTTTCACCGATCTTAAAGGCTGGTGTTGTAGTTGATGGTCCCATAATTAAGTCGTGATCTTTTAAGACATCGTTCATTTCTTGGATGAAAAGTGTTCTTACTTCAGCAGCTTTCTTGAAGTAGGCATCGTAAGCACCAGCAGATAAGGCAAAAGTACCTAACATGATCCGACGTTTAACTTCATCGCCAAAACCTTCTGATCTTGAGTTTACGAATAAGTCTTTAATATTCTTAACGTCTTTAGCGCGAAAACCGTATCTAACGCCATCATATCTTTGAAGGTTCGATGAAGCTTCACTAGATGCTAAAACATAATAAACTTCAACAGCATGCTTCAAAGCAGGCAAACTTACTTCGTCTACAGTCGCACCCATCTTCTTGTAAGCTTCCAAAGCTTTATTGACGTTGTCTAAGACTTCCGGATGAGTCCCCTCATTCCAAAATTCCTTAGGAACAGCAATTTTAACCCCGTGCATATCTTTATTCAAGTTAGCACGGTAATCAGGAACTTCTTTAGTTGAACTAGTTGAATCATGATCATCATGACCAGCAATTACTGATAAAACAGCCGCTGAATCTTCAACACGTTTTGACATGACACCGACTTGATCAAGACTTGAAGCAAAGGCAATTACACCCCAACGAGAAACACGACCATAAGTTGGCTTGATACCAAAAATACCATTGAAAGCAGCTGGTTGTCTAATTGAACCACCAGTATCAGTACCTAAAGCGGCGATAACTTCACCCGCAGCAACTGCAGCAGCTGAACCACCAGATGAACCACCGGGAACACGACTGAAGTCCCAAGGATTAACAGAAGTTCCATAATAAGATGTTTCTGTAGATGAACCCATAGCAAACTCATCCAAGTTAGTCTTACCAACGTTGATTGCTCCAGCAGCCTCTAATTTATCCATAACAGTTGCATTGTAAACTGGCATGAAATTGTAAAGGATCTTGCTAGCAGCAGTAGTCTTCAAACCATTAGTAACGATATTATCCTTGATACCAATTGGCATCCCAGCTAATGGTCCATTGATTCCCTCAGCATCAACTTTTTTAGCAGCTTCTTGTGCCTTGTCATTGACAGTAATGAAAGTATTTAGCTTCTTTTCATTATCTTTTACACTTGTTAAAGCTTGATCGGTCAAAGCTTGGGCCGTTATTTCTTTGTTGACTAACTTCTCATGCAAAGAAGCAATTGTCTCTTTTTTGATGTCCACTATTCGTCATCCTCCTTGTCAACGATCGTTGGTACTTTGATAAGGTTATTATCAACTTCGGGAACGTTTTCCAACATTTGTTCTCTCGTTTGTGTACGGATACCCTCATCTTCACGGAAGACAGTCTTAGTGTCACCCATATTATATGTTGGCTCTACACCAGTCGTATCAACTGATGAAAGATTACTTTCCATGCTGACGATCTTGTCTAATTGCTTAACAAAACTATCAACTTCATCTTCGCCAAATTTCAAATTAGCCAAAGTGGCAACGTGTAAAATTTCTTCTTTTGAAATCATTTATTTCTCCTCTTTAATCTGCATTATAAACGTGAGAATTGAACTTACCGTTTGTTCTTGTAACAACAGCTTGTTGCGAATCAACGGTTTGAATATTGATATCCAGATCAGCTCCAGATGGCAAGTACTTCTGAGCACTTGTCTGTACGAACTGAGTGAAACTCATCACTTGAGCCAAGCCGTCGAATTGGGTATTGATTGTAATATCCATCGACTTCAAGTTTGACCCGTCATAGTGAGCTTGTGCTGTCACACCCGACAAGTTAGGGAAGTAATTTTGGATATGGTCTTTAAAGTTAGCAAAGGCATCAGAATCGCTACTGTTGATGGCTGAATCGCCGTTAACTGTTGGCAACATCTGGTTTTGATAATCCAAGGTACTCCAAGAACCTAAGTCGCCACTCTTGCTAACTGCATATTGGAAATAAGTTCCCCCAACCAAAGTGTCTTCAGGAGCGACTGTATACAGTCCAACTACGATAGGAATATTCCCTACCTTACTATCTTTACGCAATCTTTTAACAACTTCTTTGGCAATTCTCTCACCTTGAGCCTTACGTTCTTCGGCTGAGATAGTCGTCTTATAAGTGGCTCCATACTGCTTCTTTTGATAATAATCGATTTTATTTAAAGCAATCCCAATCGACATTCCAGCCAATTTATATTTACCATCTTGTTTTTGAAGATAATCTTCTTCAAGCATTTGTTGGAAATACATCGGTGTTCGTTTGTTAGCATCAGTTGAACCATTCGATTTTGGATTCAAACCACTTGGGTTCTTGCTGGACTTACGTCCTAACCAATCGGTGACCGTGCTAGCAGACAAGACTTGACCTTCTTGGAAAACATATGAATTTGTTGAGAATTGTTTTCTCGACAAAGACATCAAACCACTTTCAAAACTTCGACTGTTGAACTGATTGGAATTATCAGCTGCAGTGATTCCTGAAATAGGACTGGTTTTATATTTTCCACCACTTAATAAAACATCATAATTACTAGAATCTGATGCGGATGTTGTTTGAACGGAACTCTTCGATGAGTCGCTACCGCCAGAAGATAAACTAGAACTTTGTAAATTACCACAGGCAGCTAATAACAACGAGCACATTAGCAATAACGATGTAGTTTTTAAGAATTTTTTCAAAACTTTTCTCCTACTCTTTGGCATTATCTAAATAATCGGATAATGTTGTTTCATCAATAATCTGCGTTCCCAATTGTTGAGCTTTAGTCAATTTGCTACCGGCTTTTTGGCCAGCAATCAAAATATCAGTCTTCTTGGTGACCGAATTAGTAACCTTAGCACCGAGATTTTCAAGGATCTCGGCCAATTCTGAACGTTTATAATTTTGCAAGGTACCGGTTATAACAATTATTTTATCAGTAAAGTGACTGTTTGTTTCATTAGAATTCGAACTACTAATAAAATTCATATTAATATTTACTGATTTTAGTTCATTAATCAACTTTTTAACATCATCATTGGCAAAATAAGTCACAATACTATCTGCAATTATCTCACCCATAGTATTGACTTCAAGAATTTCTTCTTTATTTGCAGACATCAAATTATCCAAACTTCCAAAGTGTTCCGCCAAAATTCGACCAGCCTTCGCACCAACATGTCTAATTCCAAGGCCAAAAATCAATCGTTCAACTGAATTGCTTTTAGAATTATCAATAGCGGTCAACAAATTATTGATCGATTTTTCTTTGAAACCGTCTAAAGTGGCTAAATCATCAGCTGTCAGTTTATAAATATCGGCTACATCTTGAACTAACTTCTTCGTATAAAGTTGTTCGATGATCTTAGGTCCCAAGCCGTCAATATTCATGGCATTTCTAGAAGCAAAATGCGTCAATTGCTCTTTAACTTGAGCTGGACACTTAGGATTGATACATCTTAATGCTACTTCATCTTCCAAATGGATCAATTCTGATCCACAGTATGGACAATGGGTTGGTATTTCTGCAGGGACTGAATCATCCGGACGTTTACCCAAAACTACTTGTGAAACTTCCGGAATAATATCGCCAGCTTTATGCAACAAAACTGTATCGCCAACTCGAATATCTTTTTGACGGATCATATCTTCATTGTGCAAGGTTGCTCTTGAAACTGTCGTCCCAGCTAATTGAACCGGGTCCATCACTGCTGTGGGGGTTAAAACTCCCGTCCGACCGATTGTCCACGTGATATCACGAACGATCGACTCGGCTTGTTCAGGCGGAAATTTATAAGCAATTTCCCAACGAGGAACCTTAACGGTGTTACCCAGTTCACGCTGAATAGCTAAATCATTGACCTTCAAAACCACGCCATCGATACCATAGTCAAGATCGTCACGGATCTGACCGAAATGTTCGATGAAGTCTTGCACACCTTCTAAGCCGGTCGTAACTTGAGCTGTTGGATTAACATTGAATCCGAGTTCTTTTAAAGTCTCTAGGGCCTCATGTTGAGTGGTGACATTTAAATCGTCAAAAGTTACGATCGTGTACATGAAGGTATCCAGCTTACGTGAAGCTGTGATTTTCGGATCCAATTGTCTTAAACTACCGGCAGCGGCATTTCTTGGATTAGCAAATACTTGTTGACCTTCATTTTCACGTTCCTGATTCAAACGTAAGAATTCTTTCTTAGACATGAAGCACTCGCCACGTACTTCAAACGAAAGTGGCCGACTTAATTTCTGGGGAATATCTTTGATTGTTTTAACATTTTCGGTGACATTCTCGCCGATTGTCCCATTACCACGAGTGGATCCTTGAACTAAGATACCATTTTCATAAATTAATGATAAAGATAAACCATCAATTTTTAATTCAACATTATAATCGACCTCATGTCCAACATTTTTTTCAATTCGGTCGTTAAATTCAGTTAATTCTGCTTCAGAAAAAACATCTCCCATGGAAAGCATGGGAATATCATGAGTGACTTTGTTAAAATCTGGGAGCGTTACATCTCCAACTTGTTGCGAAGGTGAATCAGGAGTAACCAAATCAGGATACTCTTGTTCAAGAGCTAACAAACGATTATACAATTGATCATAAACATTATCTTCCACAACGGGAGCATCTTTAGTGTAATAAGCATCTCGCCACTCATTCAATTGAGGACGAATTTTTGCTAATTCTGTTTGAGCTTGTGCTTTGGTTAAGTCTGCCATGATCTCACCTCTTATTTATTCAGTAACTTTTTTAATTGGTGCATATTCAGCCAATAGACGTTTGACACCTTCGCTCTTGAAGGCAACATCTAATTCAGCATTTTGACCTTCTCCGTTGACTTTAACGACTGTACCTTGGCCCCACTTCTTATGTTCGACCTTATCGCCAACATTCCAATGCAATTTTTCCGCACCAGAAGCACCTTTAGCTTTTAAGGTTGGAGATTGGAATGATGCGGTAGTACCTGCCATGCGCCGACGCTTACTAAATGGTAGGCTTCGTTCACTTGGCCGACCAGTATTGCCAGCATTACTGTTGACTGGCTCGATAGCATCATCTTGAATCTCTTCCACAAAGCGAGAAGTTGGATTATTTTGCAAACGACCATAGAGCATCCGGCTAGTTGCGTTAGTCAAGTAAAGTCGTTTTTCTGCCCGGGTAATACCAACATAGGCCAAACGGCGTTCTTCTTCCAAATCGTCTTCTTTCATCAAGGAGCGGCCTAGTGGGAAAATTCCTTCTTCCATTCCTACCAGAAAGACGACTGGAAACTCTAGACCTTTAGCGGCATGCAAGGTCATCAGAGTAACTTCTTGCTGATCTTCTTCAATCTCATCTTGATCACTGACTAAAGATAATTCAGTTAAGAAAGTCGTTAAACGTGTCTCATCAACTTCAGGATCAGGTTCATAGCCTTGGTCAAATTGCGTTGTAACGGTTAGCAATTCTTCGATATTCTCAACACGAGCTTGTGATTCCAAGTTATTTTGCTGCTTTAAGTCCTCAACATAGCCTGAATCTTCCAACAAATGATCCATCAAAATTGTCATCGATTGATTTTCTGACAACTTAGTCAAATCGTCGATTACTTTAGCAAATTCACCAATTGTTTTACGGGGACGAGCTCCCAATGGTGACAATTCAATATTTTCAGCGGCTTCTAATAATGACCAATTGTGTTCGTCAGCATATGCTTGTAATTTTTCGATCGTACCAGGTCCGATACCACGCTTAGGACTGTTGATAACTCGTTGAAAACTCATCGAATCATCGTGGTTAGCGATTAAGCGAAGATAAGCCAGAATATCCTTGATTTCTTTACGATCGTAGAACTTATGACCACCAATAATCTTATAAGGCATATTGGCTTGCATCAATTTCTCTTCAAAAGTACGTGATTGCGCATTAGTTCGATAGAGTACTGCAAAATCACCATAGTTGAAACCTTTTAGTAGTAAATTCTTAATTTGATCGACAACATACAAGGCTTCATCAGACTCATTTTGACCACGATAAAACTTGATCTTGTCGCCTTCTTTATTATCAGTCCACAATTCTTTAGGCTTACGATTACCGTTATTATTAATAACTTCATTGGCAGCCTTCAAAATTGTCTTAGTTGACCGATAATTTTGTTCCAATTTGATAGTCGTAGCTTCAGGATAATCTTTCTCAAAATTCATAATATTTTGAATATTGGCACCACGCCAACCATAAATACTCTGATCAGCATCCCCAACTACACAAACATTACGATACTTTGTACCTAATTGTTTAACTAATTTGTATTGAGCCTCATTAGTATCTTGATATTCATCCACGTGGATATATTGAAATTTTTCTTGATACTTTTCCAAAACGTCAGGACATTGGTCGAATAAAGCACTCGTTTGCATGATCAAATCATCAAAATCAAGTGAATTATTTCGGTCCATCTCTTTAGCATAAGCATCATAAACACTGGCAACAGTTTGTTCAAATGGTGAAGCCGCTACTTTTGCATATTCAGCTGGCGTTTGCAATTCGTTCTTGGCGTTGCTGATCGTGGCTAAAATTGCCCGCGGATCATAACGCTTAGGGTCAAGATTCATCCGGGTCAAAATTTGTTTCATGAGTGTTCTTTGTTCACTAGGGTCAGCAATCGTGAAAGTCTTGGGCTTTCCCATTTTATCAATATCTCTTCTTAAAATTCTTACACAAAGAGAGTGGAAAGTTGAAACCCAGACATCATTGGCCGATTCATCAAGCAACTTGCCAATTCTTTCTTTCATTTCCTTAGCAGCTTTATTAGTAAAAGTAATTGCTAGAACATGCCAAGGCATAACATTTTTTTCTTCGATCAAATAGGCCACTCGATGAGTTAGAACTCGAGTTTTACCAGAACCGGCACCGGCCATGATCAATAATGGTCCTTCAGTAGCCTTAACCGCAGCCTGTTGCTCAGGGTTAAGACCTTTTAACATAGTATCGTCCAATTTAAAAATCCCTCAAATCTTCGTGTAAAAAGTTTTAGTTGTACTTAAAAATAGCTGTTTATATTGTAGCAAATTTTTGTGGTTAGAGCGAAAGACAAACAACGTTATTTCATAATGCTTGAGTAAAGATAACTGGCGCACCGATTCCATTCACTTCATCTTCCAATAAAAACAAAAAAATATTGAAACAAACCGATTAATATCAGTTCATTTCAATATCTAAATAAATTAATGTTTTAAACCAAGACGGTAGTGAAAAGTCTCAGAGCCATTCGGAAAAAACTATTCCAAACCAACTCGTTTAAAAATCTCATCAACATTACGTAAATGCCAATGATAATCAAATGCATCATCTAAGTCAGCATCTGAAAGTTTGTCAGTTACGCGTGAATCATTTTCCAACATTGTTCGGAAGTCTTTCTTTTCGTCCCAAGCCTTTGCAGTCATTGGTTGCACAATATCGTAAGCTTGTTCTCTTGAATAACCAGCTTCAACTAGTTTCAACAAGACTCTTTGTGAGAAGATCAAGCCGTGAGTAATGTTCATATCTTCTAACATCTTATCAGGGAAAACAGTAAGGTCTTTAGTGATCTTAGTAAATCTGCGTAAGATATAATCCAGCAATTCAGTCGTATCAGGAATAATTACTCGTTCAGCTGAACTGTGTGAAATATCTCTTTCATGCCACAATGGTACATCTTCCAAAGCTGTGAAAGCATGTCCTCTAATGACTCTAGCCAATCCTGTAACGTTTTCTGAACCGATAGGATTACGTTTGTGAGGCATTGCTGATGAGCCTTTTTGGCCGGCAGCAAAATATTCTTCAGCTTCACGGACTTCAGTTCTTTGTAAGTGGCGAACTTCTAAGGCGAATCGTTCAATTGATGTAGCAATCAAAGCCATCGTTTGGATATATTCAGCATGGAGGTCTCTTGGTAAAACTTGAGTGGAAATTTCTTGGGCGCGGATACCTAATTTATCGCAAACAAATTTTTCCACACTAGTTGGCACATTGGCGTAACTACCAACTGCACCACTAATTTTACCAGCTTCAACCCCTTTAGCAGCATGGTCGAAACGTTCAATATCACGTTTGATTTCAGAGTACCAGTTAGCCAAAACTAACCCAAAAGTTGTTGGTTCAGCATGAACACCATGAGTTCTACCGATCATAACTGTATCTTTGTATTCTAAGGCCTTTTCGCCAACTACTTTGAGAAATTCATTTAAATCTTCACGAATAATATCATTTGCTTGTTTCATCAAATAACCATAGGCTGTATCAACAACATCAGTTGAAGTTAAGCCAAAGTGAACCCATTTCTTTTCAGGTCCAAGGTAACGAGAAACATCTCTTGTAAAAGCAACTACGTCATGTTTAGTTTGTTTTTCGATTTCAGCGATCTCGGAAACATTAAACTTAGCGTTTTGAGCAATTAACTTAGCATCTTCAGCCGGAATTTCTCCTTCTTTGCTCCAGCCTTCAACTGCAGCAATTTCGACTTCTAGCCAAGCTTGAAATCTGTTTTGGTCAGTCCAAATTGGTTTCATTTGTTCAGTTACATATCTATCAATCATGAATTATTCTACTCTCCAAATTTTTGTTGTTAAGATATCATTCTTTAACTCTTCGACGTCATCTGAGAAAACGGAAATATAACCGACATCTCGATCGGCTTGATTCTTAGCTTTAAAACCAGTGTAATAATTAAATTTCCACTGAGCCTTCTCCTGGAGTAGATCCAAGCTCTGTGGCAAGTTACCTTCAATGATCTTTAAGGTAGCCGCATTGACCATTGGAAAAATCTCTGGGATCGGCCAGTCACAAATCGCTCTGATATGTAATTCAAATTGTGAAATACCCGTCGCTACTTGATAAACATTCGCTGAATAATTAATTCCGGGGAAAATCCGTTTAACATACAATACGCCAGACTGTGACAAGATAAAACCAATGCCAAAGATACCAACATATTTAATTTTTTCAGCTACTAACAAGGCTACACGCTGCATTTCAGCTTCTACATCGGGATCATTTTTCTTATAAATGTAGGAACTCATCAGATGGTGTCCATCATAAATTTCCTTGATCATTGGAAAAGTATGGATCTTGCCATCTTTACTTTTGCTAACCATGACGGAATATTCTTTTTGAGTATCGATCCAAGCCTCAAGAATATAAGTTCCGTCTAAGAGCAACTTTTGCATTCGTTCAACATCAGTTTCGTTATAAAGAATATGACGATTCAAGACCGACTGATTTTTCTGAATTGGTTTCAAAATACAAGGAAAACCAATCTCTTCAACCGCTTTTTTGATGTCATCGACCGTCACGATCGAGAAGAACGGTGGTACATTGATGTTCAAATCATTGAGAAAAGTTCTTTCAATATAACGGTCTTGAACGATTGACAACAAGTCAGCCCCTTGAGCAACATTGAAATTCTTGGCCAATTGTTGCAAAAGTTCGCTGTCAAAGTCCTCATTCATATACAAAAGCAGGTCACTTCTATGGCCCAATTCATTTAGATTTTCGATGTTTTCCAGTTGTCCGACTAAAAAACTATCGGCTGCTTGAGTCGCAATATCATTCTCTTCATCAGTCAAAAGCATGGTACGGAATCCCATTCTCTTAGCTTCCAATTCAAAAATATAAGTTTCACTGCCACCGCCAATAATGCCTAAAGTCTTACCAGGCGCAATAAAAGTCATAACTCCACCTTCTTATTACTAATCGTCCTCTTCTTCAAAAACAACTTGACCATCTTCAAACGCTTTGATCTTTGCCAATGAATAAATAGGAATACCTGATTTATCGATCATTTGACGACCTTTTTGGAATGATTTTTCAATCACGATCCCGATACCGGCTAAAGTTGCGCCTGCATCTTCAATAATCGTGTTCAAACCATTAACAGCTTGACCATTAGCTAGGAAATCATCAATGATCAAAACTTTATCATCGCTTGACAAATATTTTTTAGCAATACTGATATGATTTGAAGTCTTCTTTGTAAATGAATAAACTTCTGATGTATAAAGATCATCACTCAATGTGACTGATTTGTGCTTTCTTGCAAATACGACTGGTACTTGAAACTTCAAGCCTGTCATGACTGCTGGAGCGATTCCTGAAGATTCAACCGTTAAGATCTTATTAATACCTGAATCTTTAAAATGGTTGTAAAATTCTTCACCCATTCGTTCCATCAACATTGGATCGACTTGATGATTCAAAAAGCTGTCAACTTTAAGCACATCTTTGCCTAAAACTCGGCCGTCTGTTTTAATTCTTTCTTCCAATTCCTTCATTACATTCTCCCCACATTTACAATAGAATAATTAGAGTCTATCATACTTTGATTTTTACTTGATACCCTGATCATACTTTTTCAAATTATATTTCTGTATAATCCGAATAATTTTACTTGTGTAACCAGGATCGGTCGCATATCCATCAGCTTGCAAAGCTACCGCTGCGTCAATATAATCCTTAGATTGCAAAACTTGCTTATATTGTTGCGAATTCCAAGAGGTTCCATTAACTAACAATTGAGTATGATCTTTCATTGATTCACGAAAATCCGAATAAACCCGGAAACGACCATTGATCGTTATCCACTGACCGTTGGTATACTCTTTTGTCTGCAAAACCTTAGTGTTGGCAGGATCTTCACCCTTGATACCAAAATAGTTGTTGTACTGACTAGCGAGGCTACTAGTACCCCAATTACTCTCTAAGATTGCTTGAGCAATGGTAATGCTAGGTAAAACTCCGTACTGCTTTCCTAAAGTAACTGCATAGGGGGCAATCTTTTTGATAAAGGCATTGTGTTCTTGTTGAACGACTACGACCTGGTTCTCCTTTTGGGTTTGAAGATAATACTTGTATCCAAAAAAGCTTAGAACAAAGACTGCCAGAATCGCTACTAAAATGATAGTTGTTTGATTATTTTTTTTGCTTGAACGTCGCCGGGTAGTTCGACGACTGGAATACTTCCTTTTTTGTGGCAATTAATTTATCCTCTGTACGTTTATTAATTTTTATTATAGACGATATACTTGAATTTTTCGTGATATAAAAAAGAATTTAAACAATTGCTTAAGTTATCAAAAATTTAACTTAAGTTGAGCTTTTTTAGCGTAATAGATCCACGTTACTAGCGCTAAAAGTTCTAAGGATGCAGAGAATAAGAAGATGCTCTTATAACCAAAAACTGTGGCGACCTGAGCGGCTATCATTGGCCCCAAAACATTGCCAAATGACTGTGCCGATTGATTATAACTGAAAATCCGTCCAAAAATTTGTTTCGGTACATTTTGTACAGTTAGAACTTGTATGGATGGAATCAAAGCCGCATCGGAAATCCCTAATATGAACCGCAGACAAATCAATTCCCAAATATTTTGAACCAAACTGCTTAAAGCTAGGCAAATAATTGCCAAGAACAAAAAAATCAACATGCTCCTTAAACTCCCCAGCCAATCGATCAAACGACCAATCAATCCGGCCATGAAAATCGTAGCTAAACCTGGAGCCGCAGATACTATTCCTGTCATGAGAATCACGTTTTGAGCGTTAGAATCCATCTCCTTGACCAATAAACTGAGCATAGGTGTAATTGCATTAGTAGTTGCTTGAATGGCCAGTAGCGACCAAAATAAGGCAATAAAGAACGGCCAGCCAATTACTTTCATCAGCGGTAAGGCTGGTGGTAATTGTTTGGGAGAAATGGGTTGAAAATCTTCTTTGACACCTAACCAAGTTGTAAAAAAGACTAATGCCATCAAACTACTAGTTAAAAAGAAAGCTCCTCGATAGCCCACAGAAGTCGCCAAAAATCCTCCCAGCAAAGGCCCCACCAAAGTTCCGGTAATACTGCCAGTCACTAATTTGCTCATTACCCGACCTCGAATGTCCGTTGGTGCAGAGACCGACATTAAGGCATTAGCATTGTTGATATAACCGGAAAACACTCCTTGTAAAGCTCGAAAGAAGAGCAAGAACCAAACATTCGGCGATAGGCCAATCATAAAGATAGTTATTGTCATCACGCCTGAGGCTCGCAAGCACATCAACTTTCTCCCTTTGATGTCAGCTAGACGACCCCACAGAGGCGAAACTAAAGCCTTGCTGAAATATGTCAAAGAAAAGGCCGCTGCTCCTAACAGATTCAACTCTGCTTTATTGAAATGTCCCAAAGTATTGATATAAAGGACAATAAAAGGCAATGTCATTGCATTGCCCATATCTGTTATTAAACTGCCGAACCACAGGATCCGAAAATTTCTTCGCCAATTTATTTGCATTCGCTTTCTCCAAACTCACTCAATAACAATTGATTTTAAACTATCAACGTATATTTCTTGTAAAGTTTAGGTAAAGATTTATTTGTAGGGACTAAAAAAAGCTAACCCTTTCGGATTAGCTTTTTGCTCAAAGTTTATTAATTAGTCCTTAACAACGTTTGAAGCTTGTGGGCCACGATCTGAATCTTCGATATCGAATGTTACAGCTTGACCTTCTTCAAGTGTCTTGTAACCGTCACCTTGGATTGCTGAGAAGTGAACAAATACGTCACTACCATCTTCGCGTGTAATAAAACCATAGCCTTTTTCTGCGTTAAACCATTTAACTGTTCCGTGTTCCATCAGACTATTCCTCCTGATAAATAAAAATTTTTTGTGCATTATTTCGTGGTACTTCATGGAAGAAAGTCTAAAATACGAAACATTCAAACCATTCGAACCATTCACCATTCAAAAATACAACTATTATATTACCATGCTTGGGCAATTAATTCAATCTACTTAGCGTAAAGTTTCTTTTACAAATACTTAAATCTCAACATCTCTCACATGAGGGATAGAATTTTGAGCACCTTTTGTTTGCACTGTAATTGAAGATGCTTTACTTGCAAATTTCATTGCCTCTTCAACGTTACTCAAATCTTCATTTAGTTTTGAAGCCAGATAACCAATAAAAGTATCTCCAGCAGCGGTTGTATCAACTGTTTGAACTTTATAAGCTTTAACAAAACCAGTCTTTTTATTCATTGAATAGAAAGACCCATTTGAGCCAACAGTAATTATTACATTCTTTACTCCCATCGTGTGCAACTTATTTGCTGCTGCAACCATGGAAGGTTCGTCTGTAACTTTAATACCGGTAATAGCTTCAGCTTCTGTTTCATTAGGTACGATGATATCGGTCAACTGCAACAATTCTTCAGGGATGTCCTTTTTAGCAGGAGCCGGATTCAAAATTGTCAAAACATTATTTTCTTTGGCAATCTTGAAAGCTTCCGTTGAAGCAGCAAGTGGAGTTTCAAACTCTGTGATCAAGCAATCAGCATCAGCAATCGAAGCACTAGCAGCCTTAACATCATCAGTCGTAATTGCTTGATTAGCACCACCATAAATCAAAATACTATTTTGACCATTTTCATCCAATAAGATATAAGCTTGACCCGTTCCAGCTTTTTGATCCCGTGTAACATGTTCGATATTCAAGCCGTCTTCTTTAAACGTATCCAACATAAAATCAGCGGCATTATCCTGACCGATCTTAGCAATAAAGGATGTTTCAGCTCCGGCACGTACTGCGGCAATTGCTTGATTAGCACCTTTTCCACCGCCAGCATTAGAACGTTCATGCATAGCCATCGTCTCACCTGGTAATGGCAAGCGGGTAATATTTAAAATCGTATCAACATTGATTGAACCTAAAACAACAATTTTTTTCATAAAAAATCCTCTAAAAAACAACTCCACTTTCAAGTAAAATATTTGAGTAAGGTGTTTCCTCACCCGTTCTAATAAATGCTTTAGTATCGTTTAAATCTTTTTTCATTTCCTCGTGAGGAATAAATTCAATCGGTGTATCTCCAACAGCTTTTTTAACTGCAGCCAATTGTTTAGGGTTTTGTACCTTAATTTCTTCAGCCAGATAAACCTTTTGAACTTGTAGTTCACTCAAGACATTTTCCAACACTTGAATAAAACTTGGTAAGCCAGCTTCCACTGCCAAATCAATTTTTTCTGTCTTGCTTGGTACTGGCATTCCAGCATCACCAATTCCCAAAGTATCAAAATGACCCATTTGGGCAATCACACGTGAAATGTCTGAGTTAATGACCCGCGTTTTTTTCATGAAATCCTCACCTTTTTCTGTAATCGTTTACAGTGATTATACTAACATTCACTATTATCTATGTAAATATTTTATCAATTTCATATATTTAGTGGCAAGATAAGATTTTTCATTGCTTGAAAAGACAGATAATTATATCCTATTAAAGAATACAAAAATGAGGTTTTCAAATGAGAAGAACAACAAAGCTTAGTTTTTATTTTATTATTTTTATAATTTTCGGTCTGATCGGCTTGTGGATGCCACTACTAGGTGACGATCTGCACTGGGGTACTTATTTCGGTAGCAATTACTTTCCTCAAGGAATTTTTCTAAAATATGATGGCCGCTACTTAGGTGATCTTTTAGTTATTGCCATCACCAAAATCAAACCGCTAGCATTTTTAGGTTATGGAACATTTATGACCTTGATTGTTTTCTTGATTCAAAAGATTCGTGATCAAATCAAACCAACTAAATCGATTGGGTTATTATCTTCCGCTTTAGCTGGACTCTTTATCTTATTGATGCCCAAAATTATTTTTCAACAAATTCTAGGTTGGCATGCTGGGTTCGCAAACTATGTCCCATCAGTCGTTTATCCACTATTTGTTCTCTATCTGGTACTTAAAAATTACGATAATCAAGACGTTGAATATTACCGAACTAGTATTTACTTAATATTCTTTGCCTCGATCTTTGCTCAGTTCTTTGCTGAACATGTCACCGTTTTAAATGTTTTCAATGGCATTTTGATATTATTATTCTTGCGTAACCATTTCAGTGATAAATTTAAAAAAATCATGAGTTTAGCTCTAATCGGTAACTTTATCGGTGCCGTCCTAATGTTTATCAATGGTGCTTATATCAAAATATTATTTGGTAGAGACTCCTATCGATCATTAAAGGGCTCCTCATCATCAGATACCATGTTTAATTATATGCGCTTGATGTTCACACCTAAGCATTTGATTATCCTAGGCATTGCCATCATAATCTTTACCATAATCGTCGTAATTTATTCGCTAAAAATAGACAATCCTAAATTGAAATTAGCTAATTTTGCTTTATTACTTTCTGGTTATGTCGTTATTGCTCCATTTATCGTTGTATCTCCATTCGGTTCAAGATGTATGTTTGCCACTTATATGTTCTTTGGCACGATTGCGATAATTAATATCGATATTCTACTGGACTCTTATCAAAAATATCTCCTACCCGTCTTGGCATTGGTATTATTAGGCGTGGGATTAAGATTTGACGCACTAGCTCATAATTATGGAAAGACTTTTGATATGCAGGTTCAATATTCAACTTACCAAAATAACGTCAAGCGTAACACTCAATATTTCTTACAATATAAAGATACTAAATATATCTGGTTGACCGCTCCTATTCAAAGCGATAACAACTTTGCTGAGCTATATGTAGCCAACAAAGATCGCAATATGGTTCCAATTAACTACTACGATTGGAGCGACGCTTTACGAAAAATACAAGGTAAAAAATTTGCAACTCACGATGCTTACATGAAGGCTTTTGATAAACAAATCTTAGAAAAGGTTAAGTTGATTAAAGCTAAGGAAAGTAAGTAAATCCTATGAAGTCAGTCATTTCAACGCTTAAATGACTGGCTTTTTTCTTTTTTTAAATCCTTTATTCATAGTGTATGTAAGCGTCCTATTATGATTCCAGCGGTTTAGCTGTATAAAAAAAACTATGGATTTTTAACATCCATAGTTTTTATTCCACATTAGGAAAACACTTTTTACAAAATGTGAATCAAATTTTGTTTTAAACGGGAGTACACTATTAACTGTATTAAAGAAAGACCTCATATATATTAAATAGATTTTTAAGTACATTTGGCAGTGTACATAAAAGTTGATATATACAAGAGATATCGGCGGTCGGCATACCAAGGATATCTACTAGTAATTCACACACAAGATTAAAAGTTAATTAGACAGTAGCACTAAATGATTGTTCCACAACATCGTACATGGCAACGTACTCATCTGGAGCAACTCGTACAAAAGGTACACCGTTGGAGTAATTGATGACAGTATCAGTAGCCCATTTGCTGTCTGGGGATAGCTGAACATCACTTCTCTCAACTAAATTATGATCATACACACTTACATTTTTATCAGAACCGTCGAGTGACTGTACTTTTATAGTCATTCGACGGTTTTTGTATTTGAATCCATCCTTAGCACTTAAATAACCGTTAGTCGAAACTTGATAAAAGTCAGTTCCATTAACATTTTGTGTTTTGGCAACTTTCCAAGTTGAATTCTTATCTAAAGCAACATTGGTTTTATTACCGTTTTGATCGTAAAGCTGAGCTTCATCAGAACTTACTTCGGCAAAAACTCCAGCCTTAGTAACAGACTCTGCTGATACATTAGTTACAGAACTAGCGGCAGTGGCAACTGCACTTCCAGTTCCTAAAAGAGCACAAACAAGGAGCAAAATAGATTTTTTCATAACAAATAACCTCTATATATATTTTTTTTGGCAAAAAATCCCGGCAGCTATTTTTTGGCATAAAAATAGCGTACACAAAAGCTGATTCTTACATACAAGAATTTTTAATAATTCACACATTTGCTTATATTTCTAACTCTGGCATTTTATAAGCACCCTTATATTACCGAGATTCTGCGTAAATTTCAACAGTAATTTGAAAAAAATGATTAATTAATTATGTGAATCTTTACATATTAATTATCTCAAAAACGCTCAAAATACTATGAACATTGGCGCTATCTACTTTTGTAAACCTTTTCCTTAAATCATAAAAGAGGCGCAATTTTTTTAATTGCCCCTCTTAAAAACTAGTATTATTATTCTGTAAATGATTGTTGAATCACATTCCACATTCCTACGTATTCATCAGGAGCCACCCGAACAAATGGCATGCCCTCTGATGTAGTAATCACAGTATCTGAGTACCAGTATGTACCTGGAGCCAAAGCAACCTTGTCACTTTCAACGAAGTTGTGATCATAAACTGGCACATCTTCATCAGTTTCGACTCTGATCACTTCTGGTCTATTACGGTAAATAAAACTATCGCTTGAACTTAAATATTCGTTCGTAGCGATTTGGTAAAAGTCTTGACCATTAATGGTTGCTGTCCTCCCAAGGTACCAACAACTGTTAAGTGGTTCGGATTCACCTGTCGCATGTCCTGCCGCATCATAGATTTTGGCGGGATTTGCACTAACATCAACAAAGTATCCGCTAGTTACGGACTTAGCCTCGACACTTTGGATAGGTACTAATGAAAGCCCAACGCCCAGTAGAATAGTTAAAATCACTACTAAAAATCGTCTTTTCATTTAAAATACTTCCTTAGTCTCCTTAGACTGTGTCAAGTATATCATGTTTAAACATGTTTTATGATTTGTCAGCTTATTAAAAATATCACAACAAAAAAACGTCGTTATTTTTATATAACGGCGTTTTTTCTAGTAAAATTTATTTTTTCATCTCGGCGAGTAATAAATCATTCTGATTGAACTTAGCCAAGTAAAGTGCCAAGTTGTAATAATCATTGTAATCTTCTGTGCGGTCTTGATCATTTTTAATTGCGACCGATAACTGATAGTTCAAGTCGTCTAAGAAATAAGAAACATGCTTTCTTTGCGCAAAATTTAAGCCGCATTGACTGAACTCGTAAGACCTCTGATACGACTTCATATCATTGTATGCTTTGGCTAAAGTCTTGCAAATGAAGAGAATCTCCAGATCACTAGCATTTGAGATCCGTGAGTCCTCATCAATTGAATTATCAATCATTTCAAAATAATACTGAGCACGATCGTAATGCTTTTGAGCAACATAGTCTAAGCCCTTGAACAAGTATGCAAGGAAAGTATAGACGTCATCTTTAGATGACTTGGTATATTGCAAAACCTTATCCAAAGTAAACAGTGAGGCGTCAAAATTATGATTCTTGTAAGCCAACATGCCATTGATCAATTCATATTGTTTCATGTCATTATTATTGAGTTTACCTTCTAACAATGACAATCGATCCTGAACATCAATGTTTCTTTGAAGTAAAATATCTTGTTCGATTGCATCTAGAATACTATCCTGTTTGGCAGAAGAATTACTTGAAAAATCACTGAACACATCATTCAATGTTAAATCCAATTTCAAACAAATCTTGATCAAGATATTCACTGTTGGTGCAATATTATGCTTCTCAATTTTACTGATCGTATTTTGAGTACAAATGTCGTTAGCTAACTCAATTTGAGTTAAATTCATTTCTCGTCTTTTATTATAGATAATTGATCCAAGAAACAATGGCAACACACTCCCATCTATCGTTATGATATTTATCAATAATACTATACCACCAGATTAAAAGATATATTCCAATAACATTAACAATTAATTCAAAAAGAAAATATTTTTCAATAATACTTGCAGATGCACAAAAATCATTGTTATAGATGACGGAATTTTCCCGAAACAAAAAAAAGCAGCTAGACAAAAATGTCTAACTACTCTAGTGATGCGGGTAAGAAGATTCGAACTTCCACGGAGATAATTCTCCACAAGATCCTTAGTCTTGCGCGTCTGCCAATTCCGCCATACCCGCATGCACGTTCTACTATACACAAAAATATAAATAATTTCAAGCTAATTTTTGGGTATCATGGAGATATTTTAATTTTCCATGGCAACCCCACAAACATACTAGTGAGATAGTACAGACTCCAAAGCAAAAACAACTTTGTGATCAATACTATCATCATTGAAACGTTAGATACTTAACAACAATCTCTACTTACTATCATCATTTTCATCTGAGTTTTTCTCTGTCACTTATATCAGTCAAATTCTTATTGGCAATCTGCTTGAAAGTTCTCTTATCTTTAATGTGGTATTTCTAAGCTATTCTATCCATTATGTAAGAGTCTTTATATCACTTGGTTTACTAATTGTGTTCTTTGCATTGATCGATTATCCGATTTTAAATTATATTATTGCACACGGGCCGTTGTAATATGTTAAATCATTTTGATTAACCATCATAATAAACCTCTTCAGCTTTCTTAAAACTCTTTCAATCAACTGAAAATAATTATACTTAAAAGCTCTTGTAATGATTGTTACGTAAACTATCAAGTGCCTTAAGTAAAATATTAGCTATCGATTTAACCACACCTTATATAGAAGCATTTCACACCACAAAGAATTTTTATATCATTCACGATGCTTTTAAAATTTTATCAAACAAAAAGGAACTAACCTTAGGTCAGTTCCCTTTATCTGGATCATTTATTGTAGTCAGCTTATTCAAAACACAACCAAGACTTGTTCAATAGTTTACATTCAAAATTCAGTATCATTGTACTTTTTAACATAATCCTTTTTATATTCTCAAAGAATTAATGTGTCCTTAAATTAGCTTCGACTGTGTGATTTTCTAAACTCTGCTAAAGAAATACCCTTAAAGTTGTCTTCTTCATCGGTGAGTTCTTTTATCAATTTAGGTTCTGCTTTTAATTTAATATCTTCATTTTCCAAACCCATTGCCTCCGTAGTCATTTTAAGATTATTTTGTAAATAATAACTAACCTGTAACAAAGTACCCTTAGTATATCAAATTAACTACACTCTACTTACAATTATTTCAACTTACCGCAGATATCAGACTAATAAGAAGAAAGTCACAACGGAAAAGAGATTCTTTTATAAAGAAAAAGAGCTGACCTTACGGTCAACCCTTCTTCTAATAATCATCTACTTAACGTTAATTTGTTGGATTATTTAATCCATGTTGTTAAACCTTGATCTGTGTATGTTGAAACTGGTTCGTCCATTTCCATCAAACATAGACCCCAACCTACAGCGTTACCCTTACCATCATAGACTAACATACCTGTGGCTTTACCACTAGCACCTACTGAGTCCCAAATTGAACCTTCTAGTGGGTCTGGATTATCAAATCCTGCATTCAAAAAGTTTAAATAATCATTCTTTGTTTTAAAGATATGGTCTGATACATAGTAGTTAGTACCTAAGTTATAGCCACTGTTCTTGACAAATTGGTCTTTAATTTGGTCTGTAGTTAAACCAAATGTGTCAGCCGTTGTGGTATTAAATCTGCTTGTATCCCAATTGGCTGTCGTGGCTTTTCCACCAAAGTCTTGAATACCTACAAACATACCATTTTCAAGTTGTTGTACACCTACACCAATGTCAGTCATACCTTTGTCTAACATAGTAGCATTATGTTCTGGTGATTCCTTCCATTGATTAACCAAGTTTTGAGCTACTTCATCAGCAGTTGAACCATTTGTGACAGCCAAATTTTCTGCCATATTAGTTGAACCGTATTGTTTCAAGTTTGCTTGAGTTTGAGCCATAAACTCATCATGGTTAGCGGAGTTGATGTCACCACTGGCGTCAACGTGTCCCTTTTCAGTGAGGGAACGTGCTACAGCTCCTGCGGTTAAATTACTATCAACATTTAGTTCTGATAAACTGTTAGCAGTTCTGTAATTATTTACTAATGAGATAACCTTATTTGCAACAGCAGATGTATCAACTGTTTGTACAGGTGCATCTTCTGTATATGTAAAGTTGATTACATTATTATCCTTAG
>NZ_JBINJY010000016.1:0-38952 GCF_043951805.1 Companilactobacillus sp. FL22-1 | reverse complement strand
TTGCCATAATCAAAAAGTCGTCAAAATTAAAAAAGAACTCGAATCCGCTCATTTGCTGATGCAAAAACAACTGGGCTTTAACCCAAAAACAAAAAAGAATGAACCGAATCGCTTATATCTGTCCAAGCTCGATGTGAAAGCAACCGATGTCTATTTACGCGGTGAAGATAGCCCAAAAGTGTCTCAAACCCTTGCTACAAGCGGAACTGCAAAAAGTGCAGTTAATCTATATAAAGAACCTAAAGAAAAAGATAAAGATAGATACAAGATAGATACTCAAAAATTAAATTTTTCCACAGCCAATTTCTCACCAGCAGAAATTGAAAAACAAAACAAGGATTTGGTGAACCATGCTAATGACTTCTTAACTGATGAAGACAGTGGCTTACCCGTTTTCTTAGAACCAGAAGCCGTACCCCACAACAAATGCGGCGCTTCATTGGCATTATCTTAAATGCTAAGTACCGAGTTGAGAAAGATCACAAAGATATTGGTGTCATAATCCCACTTGATGATGAGGAACTGAAACCTTTAATGACTAAAGCCTTGAGACGCTACTTTAACGCCCTGAGAAGCAATGAGAAGCACATCAAGAATGTTGAGAACTACTTATACGGCACCATGCAAAACCTCTTTGGCGTTTGGTGGAATAAACAAGCGGCTAGAGAATATGCGGCCAAACACCCCGAAGAAGAAAAATCGGCCGACAACGATAACAGTGGGTTGTACTACTAGTCCTAAAAGGCTACAAAATTCTTTCTAAGCGATTTTAAGACTTACTAACCTAATTTAGCTTAAGTTAGATTTAAATGGTTTAAACATAAGAATAGGGGCTTTTAAATGAGTGTCAGAGCTAACCAGGCTAACCAGCTCAAAAGTTCAGCCTTTAGATCAACACCAAGCTCAAGTGATTTGAGGCCAAGGATTTATCTATTGATAAGGTACTCAAAAGGTAGTACAATGGTAGTAGCAAAATAAAGGAGATGAGACAATCATGGCAGTTAAGGAAAAGAAACGGGTCCAAGTCAAGATTGATAAAGATTTGGCCGATGATACCGAAGCAATTTTAAGCGAATTGGGCTTAAGTCCAACCACGGCCATTAACATGTTTTACAAGCGGATTGTTGCTAATGGTGCTTTACCTTTTAATGCGTCTTTAAGCGAAGAAGAAAGAGCTAATTTACGCTTTTTAAAGGCGACCGAAGGGGCACCAGTCACCGAGTTCAAAGACGCTAAAGAGGTCGCTGATTGGCTCAACGATCCAGATGAGGACTAATGACTTAGTCAGCCTATACGTTAGTTTTGTAGAAACTAACGGTGGCAAGTCTCGGCCAGTTTTAATTCGTCGGGTATCAGAACAGAAGGTCGAGGCTTTTAAAATTACTAGTCAGTATGAAAAGAAGTCGGCTTATATCAAGCAACAATATTATCCGATTCAAGATTGGCAATCCGCTGGGTTGAAGAAACCTTCCTGGGTCGATCTTGGTAATATTTATCGCTTTCCCAAAGCCGGTTTAAACTTTAAAGAAATCGGTCATTTAAGTAAGCTAGATCAAAATAAAATTTCAGATTTTACGCTTGACCTAAAATCAAAAAGAAGAGGTAAAGGTCAAAAGATAATTCAACAGCGATCAAGTAAAAGGAAGCACAAAAAAAGTAAAGCAGAGCTTACACAAAGAATTCAAAAACAGTTAAAAGACTTTGCTAAACACAATCCAGAAATTAAGCCAAAAAACAATCCTGAAAATAAAAACGATCGGCCTAGTTATTAGGTTGATCGTTTTTTAATTTATCCGGTTTATGGGCGTTAACATAGTCAGCAAATATTTTTAAAAGTTCTTCGGTTTGTTCGACCGAGAGGTTATTAGCTTGGAAGTACTTTTCTAATAAAGCCCCTTTTTGAATTAATCGGCGAGAACGGTCTTTGCGGGCTTGCCGATTTTCATAGTATTTAGATTGCCGTAATTTAAAATCTTCCCGCTCAATTTTTTGTTTTAAACGCGCTTGTTGCTCGACTAGTTTTTCATATTGATTAGACATGGAATTTCCCCATCTCGTATGGCTAATGATCTACGGACTTTACCTTTAAAAATTCAGAAAATTGCTTAGCTAAAAGCTTAATCTGATCGTTAGACAAATTAGCATAATCTAAATTGGCTTGACTGATGATTTGTTTACCTAGCCGTTGTTCAATCTTATTTTTTTCGTCCTTAATTTTTTGATTAAGGGCTTTTAATTTAGCTTCTTGTTTTTCTAAGTTGCTTTGAGACATAATGATCCCTCCAATCATATTAGAAATAATCACCGACACTATATCATAAGGGAAACGTTAAGTCAAAGTATAAAAGTTGAAATAGCGAAGCGGAAGGCATACACTAAGTTAAAGTTAAGAGAAACAGAAGACCGAGTGAAACGAGGTCAATGCGCACTTACACATAGAATAAATTCTATGTTGTGCTAACCCCCCAAAAACCTGTATTATAAGTCGCCGATGTCGACAACAGAAGAAAACCCATAGAATCAAAGTAAAGAGGTGAATAACATGGCAATATTTCATATTAGTTTTAGTAATATTAGTGCTGGAAAAGGACGAAGTGCGATTGCCAGTGCGGCTTATCGAAGTGGTGAAAAATTATTTGATGATAAAGAAGGTCGCCGATATTTCTATGCCCGATCGGTAATTCCAGAAAGCTTTATTTTAACCCCCAAAAATGCACCAGAATGGGCCAGTGATCGAGAAAAATTATGGAATGAAGTTGAAAAGAACGATCGTAAATCAAACTCACGGTATGCGAAAGAATTTAACGTGGCTTTACCGGTAGAATTAAGTGAATCCGAACAGAAGGAATTACTGACAAAATATGTGCAAGAAAATTTTGTCGATCAAGGTATGGTAGCTGACGTAGCAATTCATCGCGATCACCCAGACAATCCGCATGCACATGTGATGTTAACCAATCGCCCATTTAACCCCGATGGTAGTTGGGGATTAAAAGCAAAGACGCAATACATTAAAGATGAAAATGGCAAGCAACTTTTAACCAAAAGCGGGTTTCCAAAACAAAGAAAAATTTGGTTGGTTGATTGGGATAAAAAGGAAAAAATTAATGAGTGGCGGCATAATTGGGCAACAAGTGTTAATCAGTCTTTAGCACAAAAAAATATTCCGGATCGGATTAGTGAAAAATCGTTTGTCGATCAAGGGATTCAAGAGACACCTACCCAACACGAAGGCATTAACAGCCAAAGAAAAAATCGAAAAGTATTTAATCAACAAGTTAGAGCGCAAAGAAACGCTCAAGCTAAATATCATAATCTTGACGAAAAGATAAGAAATCATGAACATTTTGACGCGTTAACTGACGAGCTATCGTTCTCTGAAAAACACACAATTAGTCATCTAAGTCAGCAATTGAAAACCTATGTCGATTTAGAACATTTAGATGATAAACAGCGCATGCTATTTAATTGGAAAAACAGCTTATTAATTAAACACGCGGTTGGTGAAGATGTAACTCAACAACTACTGACCATTGACCAGCAAACGACATCACTAGCACAAGCTAATCAGTTGTTAAATAAAGTGGTGGAACGAGCAACGAAAAAGCTTTATCCGGAACTTAATTTTGAACAGACAACCGCCGCTGAACGACGGGAACTGATTAAAGAAACTAATAGTGAACAAACGATTTTCAAAGGTAGCGAATTGGCAGAACGGTTAGCGGATATTCGAAACGACTTACTGACCCAGCAATTATTGACGTTTACCAAGCGGCCGTATACCAGCTGGCAGTTAGTTAATCAGCAGGCCCAAACAATTGAGAAGCAATTAACCACGGTACTAGCCAAACATGGTCACCAGTTAGACGATTTGAAGCATACTGATCGGGGCATGCTAGCCGCTTATCAACCTAACGAACTCGAATTCATTTCTAAAGCGGTGAAAAATTTACGGGTCATGCGGGAAGTTAAAGCCGTGGTGCAAACTCAATACAACAGCATTCTAACGACTGCTTTTCCGGACAGTGACCTCGATAAGCTAGAGACGATTGACAAGGAGCAAATCTATACCGCTGTGGTTTACTATGACCCAGAATTAAAGCCATTAAGCGCCAATGATCTTAGTCAATTGCAACAGCAGCCACCGGTAGTCTTTACTAGTCAGCAACACCAAGCTGGTTTGAATTACCTGTTAGGTAAAATTGAATTAAAAGATATTCAGAACCACCGATTACAACGGGTCTTAAAACATGATGGCACTCGGCAACTGTTTATCGGCGAATGTGGCCAAGATCCTAAGTTGGATCACAAACAAATTGAAATGGTACAAACCCGTTTGAAACAACAGGCAATGCGGTTTGATCAATATAAGCAAGCTCAAGTTAAGGACTATCAGGCCATTAATTACCACCCAACTAGCTCGAAAAATTATCTGATGAATATTTTGGACGAAGCCTTAATGACCATTTTATATGCGAAAAATACGGACTATCTAAGAAAGCAGCAACTACGTGGGCTAAAGGAGACCGAGTGGGAAATGACGAAAAAGCAACGGCAACACCAAACTCGAAACCGGCATGAAGATGGGGGCATGCACTTGTAATCTAAATGTAAAATTAAAAGTGCACCAACGTGCTCATTTAATGGTACAATGAACCCATAATATAGGGAAAGGAGTATTCACATGTGACAAAGAAACAGGAATGGTTTAGCTTAGCTCAAGCTAGTCTCAAGCTTGAACGAGGTAGTACGTACGTGAGTGTTTGGTTAAGACGGCACCCTAACGAGTTGCCAAGTGAAATGCTCATGGAAACGGGCAAAGTTAAATTAATATCTGAAGATGGCATTGAATGGATTAAAAACCACATAAAAAAAGAGGGCGTCCTCGTAAGCAGTGAAGTTGCTAACGGGGATCAGCACCTAGAACCGCAACTTCTAGGTGTCACCCTCCTAATAATCCATTTTACCGGGCGGGTTAGGGGAAAGCTAGTTGTTTAGCGTCCCTAACGCGCTTTTTTTGAGGAGGTGATTTAATGAAAGTAGAAAGCTGGCAAGGCATTAATGGCAAGTTACTACATGATGACCAAAAGGCGATTGTGGTTGATGACGACCAAGCACTAACTGACCAGAAGCAGCTACAAGCGATATTAGATCAAGACGGTCAGCCAATCGATGAAGTTCGGCAAGCAATGATTAAGAAGACCGTTAAACGCCAGTTGAAGACTGAGCCGTTAAAGCTTAGTGGTTGGTTTAATCGCCACCAAGACAGTCAAAATGCTAAAAAGGCCGAAAAATTGGTAAGTGATAAACCGACTCATCAATATAAGCAGATCAAAAATGAAATGACCTTTTTTGGTGAGAGTTTCCTGGAAGGTTTCTTAGGTTTCTATGGCTTAGAAGTTGATAACGCCTTAGACCGTTACGAACATAATTTGCATGTCTTAGAGACCCAAGAATTAGGCCAGTCAGAAAAAGAGTATTACTTAGCCACGAGTGAAAACGGCCGCGTCAAATTAGCCACCGATCCATTACCAAGCCAGCAAATTGCCGAGGAACAAATGAACAAGTTCTATCAGCGTGAGCCAGAAGAAACGCAGGCAGAACAAGTTCAATTACGGTCATCAGAAGACGAGGGAAAGGAGGAATAACATGAAGTTCAGCAAAGTAAAAGCGCTAGCAACTACTGGAGCTACTGCAATCTATTTGGGCTTGATGAACGCCCAGGTTGTTTTGGCGGCGGACGGTGGCGAAGTTAAAAGCAAGCTAACCAGCGCTGGTAAGACGATTCAAGGTATTTTAACTGGGTTGGTCGTTTTAGTCGGGATTTGTGTCGCACTATTTATTATTATCAAAAGAATGCCTGACGCAGACGATCCGCGAGAAAAATCAGAGGTTTATCACGCGGTTGGTCGGGTGGCTGGTTTAGTGGCCCTAGCGGCAGCGATTATCTGGCTATTACCTTGGGTTTACAGCCTATTCACTTAATTTAAAAAGGAGCCTGCCAAATGAAGAAAGGAAAAGAATTTATCTTCCCAGAGAACGTAGATAAAGATTACGGGATCTGGAAAGACTACACCTTGAAGGATTTTGGCTATGCGGCGCTGGCAGGACTAGTGGGCTTAATTTTTATTGCGATCCCACCCTATGGTCTGATCTTAGTCCTGATAAAAATAGTGATTGTTGTCTTAGCCATGACGATTGTCATGGCTATTTTAACAATTAGGCCAGTTGCGGCGCGGAAGAATATTAAAGTGCGGGATAACTTTAAGTTGAAACGCCACTATGCCAATGGTCAGAAACTGTTTTATTTAAAACCGAAGAAGCGAGGTGAACTAAATGCGTTTGAAGAAGAGCAAAACCGCCAATAAATCAGCGAAACTCGATTGGGATTACCAACCGCCTAAAATCAATTATGGCAAAGAGACCATTGATGACATGAGCTTGGTGGTGGGTATGTATGGTAATTACGAAGTTACCAAAACGGGTAATCTCGTTGGCATTTTGGAAGTTAGTGGGATCAACCTTGATCTACTTAATGAAACCGAACAACAGGACGTTTTTGAGGACTATGGCGCGTTTCTCATGAGTACCTTAGGTGAAGGCGTTGATGACACGTTACAGTTCTTAGAGCCAACGATTACCGTCAATATGACGGCTTATCTCAATGGTCTCAAACGGCGGTATCTCGCCTTACAAAAAGGCCACCCGGAGCAACAGTTCAAAATCCAGCTCATAGCCAGTTACTTGGATCACTTTACTAAAGTCCAAGAATCCAAAAACATGACAACTAAGCAACATCTGCTAATCGTTAAGGTACCGATTAAAGACAAGAGCGTTAAAAGCTTAAAATTAGCCGTCACTCATTTAGACGAAAAGATCGAACAGGTTAAACGAGACATTGAAAATGCGTTAACGGATTTTGATGTGACGGCCAAAGTTTTGACTAGTCAAGAAGTCCAAGAGATTTTAAAGAACTTGATCAATTTTAATGGATAGGGGGGAAACAGGATGAGTTTTGGTGATAAGGTCATTGATTTATTTATGCCAACTAAAAAAGAGCATAACCAAGGCAACAGCGACCAAACGGGTAGTAAGCCTAAACCGGAGATTGAGGATTTTACCAAGCTGATTGATCGCGACAGTTTGCATTCACTATTTCCGTTTAGCTGGGAACAGTACCCCACCTACGTCCAGTCGGGCGAGAATTTTATTCGGGTGTTAGCGATTGCTGACTATCCCAAGCGGGTTTACGGCAACTGGTTGTCAGAATTGAAGCGCAAAAAAGGCGTTATCGATATTGTGCAATATATCGACAGCGCCAGTAACAATTCAATGATTACCTATTACAAGAAGACGATTCAAAATAAGGAAGCGCAGAAGCTCAATACGTTCGACCCGTATAAAAAGAAAATTCTGCAAAACTATATTGATTCAGCCAACATGCAACTAGATAAATACCTCGATAATTCTACCACATTTGTGTACCAACATATGCTGATTTATCTGCGGGCCAACAATTTAGCAGAATTAGATGACTTAACCGAAAGCGTTAAGAATACGTTGATTAAACTACAAATGAAGCCCTTAGTGCCCGTTAAAGCGACTTTCCAAGCATTTTGGTCAACCATGCCAATTAACGAGAACCTCATGGGGGATTACACCTATAAAGAGAGTAATACCGAAGTTGCCAGCAGTATGTTTCCTTTTGATGACGCTGAAATTCTGGACTTAAAACCGAGAAGCGATATTGAAGGAGTTAACAAAGATACCAACAGCTTAATTGCCGTAGATATGTTGGATCGCAACAAGACCCTAAATCAAAATCAAGTGATTATCGGGACCTCGGGGGTCGGCAAGACCACCTATATGATCCAAAAAATCCTACGCTACGCCATTCAAGACTATCAACTCTACATTATTGATCCAGAAAATGAATATACCAAAATTGTCGAAGCCCTAGGTGGGGCAGTCCTGCACCTAACTTCTAATGCTAAGTACAAAATTAACCCGCTACAAATCTTTTCCGAAGAAATCTTAAGCGCCGATGAAGCGGTCACAAACCTCGATTTACTAGTTAAAGATAAAATCCAGCGATTAAAGGGGTTCTTTGAAGTTCTTAAAACCGGGATTACCCAAGTTGAACTGGCAATCCTTGATGATGTCGTTAAACAAGCTTACGTCAACAGTGGCGTTTTGAAATATAGCCGCTTAAAAGAAATTAAAGACGATCAGTGGCCGACCTTATCCAATGTTTATGACGAGTTGGAAAAATTGGCAGATAAGGACGCCGACAAATTCAATCGGGTCAAAGACTTCTACTACATCTTAGGCAGTTATACCCATGGTTCTAACAGTTTATTTGACGGCCATACCAACGTTAACTTAAAAGGGAAAATCATTTCCTTTGATTTAAAACCGCTACAAAGTGAGCAGGAAGTCCAATCAGCCGCCTATCTGAATACTTTCCAGTATCTATGGGACGAAATTACCAAAGATCGGCATAGCCGCAAGAAATTGTTTGTTGATGAATTTCACTTTTTGACCTTGCACAAAGCGGCCGCCACCTTTTTCCACCAAGCATACAAGCGGTTTAGAAAGTACAATGCCGGAGCGATTGCCGGAACACAGCAAATTCAAGATGTAATCGAGGGCACGACAGATACCGGGCAGAACATTGGGGAAGCAATTATTGGGAACTCCTATACCAAAGTATTCTTTGGCCTTGACGGTAAAGGCGTTGATGATGTGATTACCAAATTGCGTATGACGTTCTCGGATAAAGAAAAGAAGCTACTAGAACGTCGTAGACAAGGCGAAGCCCTGATGATCTATGGTAGCCAACGCGCCTTTATGCGCGTCGAATTGACCGAAGAAGAATTACGACTAATCGACCCAGAAGCTTACCAAGAAAAATACAATCGTGAGACAGCCGAACAACCGGATTATCAAAAGCGCGTGATCTTAACTCCCAGTGAAATTGACGCTTTAACTACCACCGAGGAGGAAGGAGGGACTTTAAATGAGTAAACCAAACCAGTTATTGAATATCGAGGTTGGCACCTTCAAGCGACAGGGAAACCAGTTAGTTCTCGAACTCAATCACAATCAGTTTCGATATGACCAGTTGAGTGAGCTAAACGAATTAAAACAAACTGATTCCAAGTTCTTGCAGTTAGTCAACGTGGTTGAGCAAGGCCAGAAGGTCGTTTTAACTTATACCTTGCCGGATAAGGTCAGATCATTAAAGGAATTACCGCAGGAAAATAAGGCGATCCGGTCAGCGATTGCCAAGGAAATCATGGCGCAACATGTGGTTAACGATAGCCAGTATCGTATTGCCTTAAACCCAGCTAATCTGTGGTATTACCCCATGCAACATGTTTGGTACGCTTACCGGGCCAATGAACTTATGCCTTATGATGACAAACATAGCAATTTAGCTAAATACAAAGCGCTGATTCTATTTTGTTTGACGGGGACACCCTATGAACGGCTACTAAGCAATCCTAAAGAAGCCCTAGCTAAACACCCGGACGACTATTTACAACAAGTAGCTAACGCTACGTCGTTAAATGAGTTAACGGAAGTGGTTAACGGCATTGAGGACTTTGTGAGCTATCACGAATGGCAGGAAGTTGAAACGGCCCAGCAGAAAACCAAACAACGTTTATGGTTGAGCGTGGCCGGAGTGGCGATTGTGGCCGTTTTGGCCGTCGGCTTAGTTCATAAAAGTGACGAACGAAAGTATCAAAGCTTAGCTAACCAGAACCAAGCCCAGGTCACGCGATTAAAATATAGCGGTCAAATTCAGACCGCTTTAAATGATCACCAATGGTCGGAAGCGCAAAAAGATATGAAACGGGCCGGCTACCCTGCAACTAAGCAAGTCAGTGTCTTTTTAAAGCATGGTCAGTACCAGCAAGCTTTAAAGGTTGACCCAAGCCAGTTGAATAAGGTTGTCAACACGGCTTATGCCAACAAGGATAGCGGGCAGGTTGCCAAGTGGGAATTACCAACTAAGGCGACAAGCAAGCAAAAAGACCAGTTGAAGCTTGAAAAAGCGATTGTTAACTACGATACCAATATGCTCAATAACCAATTATCCTTTACGACGAACGGTGATGTTTTATTGAGAATGGGGCAAGCTTTCCTCGCCCATAACGATACGCAAGACGCCCAGACCGTCCAAACCAAATTAGCCGGCGTGAACAGTCCTAAAGCTAAGTATTTAAAAGCCCTGTTAAGTCTCAATGCCGCTAAGAACGAAGTTAGCGACGCCCAAAAGAAGTTAGATGACGCCAACAAGATTGATGGCAGTAAAGATAAGGACAAAGACAAGAAGGTGGATTCGGCTAAGTCGGATTTAAAGAACGCGCAGAGTGACCAATCAGCAGCGCAAAAACAAGTTGATCAGGCCAAGCACAAAGTGGGTGATTAAATGCAGGTATTGTCATTTGAATATAAGAAAAAGAAGTGGAAATTGATTGCTTATATTGTGGGTGGCACCATTCTGCTAATCATCTTGTTAATTGCGGCAGTAACAGGTCAATTGCAAGAAAACGGTTGTGATAATTCGACTACCACCACCCAGACCCAGCTTGATAGCAAGGATATGACAACCAATGCTAAAAATATCTATGCGCACTGGAAACAGAAGTATGGTGCCACCCCACAAGCGGCCGCCGGTATATTGGGGGTCTTACAACTAGAAAGTCGCCTTGATCCTAATTCGGTTAATTCAAGTTCCGGGGCCACGGGCTTAGCCCAGTGGTTAGGCGGTCGAAAAGATAAGCTGGAAGATTTAGCCCACAAAGAAAACAAATCAGCGACCAATCTCGGGGTACAGTTGGATTATCTCGACCAAGAATTGAACAGTAGTTACTATGCGTCAAACAAGCAGATTTTTAAATATACGGACGTGCATAAAGCGACCAAATCTTGGTTAATGGATTACGAGGGTATGAGTAAGAACCCGGAACAATGGTATTTAAGCCAAAGATACGGGTATGCCGATCACTGGTATTCCGTGTTCGGGGCGAGTGATCCCGTGGCCGGTAATACCTTAGACAATGCGAGTTCAGGCGATCTGACCGAGCTAGGTTGTGATAGTGACCCGGGCTATTCCGGTGGGAGTATCGTCAAAAATGCGGAAAGTATGAAAGGTGACTTCTACTATGTGCAAACCCACCCCAACCCCGATTTAGGTAGCGATTTAAAGAACCCTAACAAAACCGGTGGGACGGATTGTTCGGGCTTTGTCTGGTTAGCGCTTAATAAAGCTGGTTACAAGGTACCGGCCAACATGGGCTGGTTTACCGGTACGATGGCAAGTGACGCCAAAGGCAGTCATCAATATCTGAAACAGATTAGTGAAAATGACGCGAAAGCCGGCGATATTGTCATCGTCAATCAAGGTGTGGGAGCCGGCAACAACGGGCATACTGCCATTCTGCTAGGCAAATGGCAAGGCAAAGCCACCAAGATCATTGAGCAAGGTGGTACGGGTGACAAAGTTAACGAAAGCACCTTTGGCACCGCCTTTTATAGCTTACTAAGTGGTAGCGATGTGACGTTAGCTCGGCCAATCAAGAAGTAAGGAGGACGAGTAAATGAAACGCAGCATGGTTTTAAGTATTGCGATTGGTAGTTTGATCTTAGTCATGTCATTAGGGGCGAATGCCTATCAACATAGCCAAGTTAAGCAGGCGCAACAACAGATCAGTCGCTTACAACAGCAAAAGCGACAAGTTAGTCAGCAATTGACTAAAACCAACCAACAAAAGCAGTTATTGAGCACCCAAATTGACAGTTATAAGACCTACCAAAATAATAAAGACAAAAGTCAGGCTGAACTTAGCTTTAATACGGTAGTCACCAAGTTCTTTAAGGTCATGAATAACTTTAAGCCCAAGACCTACGGGCAGCGTAAAGATGGCGTGAAAGACTTGATTTCCGACAAGCTATATCAGCAATACTTTTCAAATAAAGGCACGTATGGTGATAGCAATAGTGTTTCAGCCAAGTTAAACCAACTGAACCTGTATACGCAAAGCAAGCAGGGGCAAAACATGAAGGGCTTGGCCGTCGTCAGTTATGAAAGTAAGAGTGGCGACAACGACTGGCAAAAGGCGACGGTGCTTTATCAAGTGACTTTCGATACCACCACGAATCGAATCACCGCAGTCCAAAACTTAGGCAGTAGCTTCAAAGCCAGTGACCTTAATTAAGCGGGTTGGTAAGGCCCTAGCGGTAATCGTGGTGGTTTTAGCCGTTAGCGGGTTTACTGGTCATCAATACGTCAATCACGTGGAAAAACAGCGGCCAGTTGTGACGCTGGCTAAGCACCCTGAAAAAGTGTTGTTCTTCTATCGTGATGATTGCCCGGATTGCCAAGCTATTTTTCATCAGATTTATTGGCACAACGCAATCAGTCACAACATCGTCTTGATTAACATGAATCAACCGCAGAATCGGCACTACATTCAGCAATATCAATTAACGTCAGTACCAACCTTGATCCATGGTAAGCAACGGTACACCGGCACCAACCAACAAAGAATTAAACAGATAGTAGGTGATTAAATGAAAGACAAATTATTAAACAGCGTTAAAGTCAGCTGGCCATATCTACTAACGCTAATCATTGGCTTGTATTTAGCGGAGATTTTAGCTGGATCAGTCATGGCCTTGTCGCACTATAAGCTAACTTTTGCAGATCATATGCCAACGGTGTTAAAACAATTAGCTTTACACCCCTGGCATTATTACAACTTGTATTTGGGCCAAAAGAACCCAGTACTAATTATTGTCAGTGTCGCCGTGATCCTATACACCATCTATTTTGCCTTGAAACGAAATAGCAAACATAAAGCTTGGGAAACTGCGGACACTGAAACCCACGGGAGTGCGACCTGGGGTGATCTAAAAGAGTTGAGTGAACATTACTTTAGTATCAATGCTAAAGACCTCACCACAGCGTTTAACAGGAGCACTACAACAGAAATATTAGAGGCATTAACAAAACAAGAAACACAATCCAAGACAGACAAGTGAAAGGAAGTAAGAAGCATGAACAGACCAGATTTATTAGTACGAATAGTTACGATCATCACGTTGTTAATTGCAATAGTTTTGTTTCTATTTCAGGGTTGGAACACACCTACTTTTGTATTTACAGTTATCACAGTCATTTTATCTTTCATTTATCAGTTAATCAGAATACAGATGAAAAAGAAGTAAATCAGAAAAGTCATCTAAAGCTAACCACATTGGAGGTAAACGCATGAATGGGACAATTTTAGGAATCGTAGATAAACAGATTGTTTACCAAAATAACAGTACCAAACCCAATCGGAATATCTTTGTGGTTGGGGGCCCAGGATCGTATAAGACCCAATCAGTCGTGATTACCAACCTGTTTAACGAGACAGAGAATAGCATTGTTGTGACCGATCCCAAGGGGGAATTATACGAAAAGACGGCCGGAATCAAACTGGCCCAGGGTTATCAAGTACATGTCGTCAACTTTGCCAATATGGCTCACAGTGATCGCTACAATCCTTTTGATTATATTAAACGGGATATTCAAGCTGAAACCGTGGCAACAAAGATCGTGCAAAGTGAAAATGCCGAAGGCAAAAAAGACGTATGGTTCAGTACCCAGCGGCAACTTTTGAAAGCATTGATCCTATTTGTGATGAACCACCGTGCGCCCGACCAAAGGAACTTGGCCGGTGTAACGCAAGTCTTACAAGAAAACGATGTGGAGGCCGAGGGAAAGGGCGCAGATAGTCCGTTAGATACCTTGTTTCTTGATTTAACCATGACTGATCCAGCGAGACGCGCTTATGAGTTAGGGTTCAAAAAGGCCAAAGGCGAAATGAAGGCCAGTATTATTGAAAGCTTGTTGGCGACCATCTCGAAGTTCGTTGACAAAGAAGTGGCTGATTTTACCAGCTTTTCGGATTTTGATTTAAAAGAGATTGGCAACGACAAAGTTGTGCTGTACGTGATTATCCCCGTCATGGATAACACTTATGAAAGCTTCATCAATCTGTTTTTCTCACAATTATTTGATGAATTATATAAATTAGCGGCCGATCATCACGCTAAATTGCCCCACCAAGTCGATTTTATCCTTGATGAATTTGTCAATTTAGGGAAGTTTCCCAAGTATGAGGAGTTCTTAGCGACGTGTCGGGGATATGGCATTGGTGTGACGACCATTTGTCAGACCTTAACCCAACTACAAGCCTTGTATGGCAAGGATAAGGCCGAGAGTATCTTAGGTAACCATGCCGTTAAAATTTGCTTAAATGCCGCTAATGACGTGACCGCTAAATACTTTAGTGATCTGTTAGGAAAATCAACCGTAAAAGTGGAAACCGGTAGTGAGAGTACCAGTCATAGCAAGGAAGAAAGCCACAGCAAGAGCGATAGTTACAGCTATACGAGCCGTTCGCTCATGACACCCGATGAAATTATGCGTATGCCCGAAGAACAGAGCTTATTAATCTTTAGTAATGCGCGACCAGTCAAAGCGACAAAAGCGTTCCAATTTAAACTATTTCCAGGAGCCGATCATTTGGTTAACTTGTCACAGAATGATTATCAAGGCCAACCAGAAGCCAGTCAAGAAACCAACTTTAAGAATAAAGTAGAAAAATGGAAAGCAAAATTAAAGGAGACTGCTCAAAAAGAAGTCGCAAACAAGATGTCTCAGAAAGAGGAGGAGCAACAACAGGACAACCTAGACAGCGATTTAGAGAGAGTTTCAAATAAAGATAGTCAAACAGAGGCGCCAGAAGAAGACGACAACAACTTATTTGGATAATGGAGGGCATATTAATGAAAAAATATCGCAAATATATAATCGCCGTGATGACAGTGTTACTGATTGCTGTTGGTCTAACCGCTTGTGGGAAGTCTACAGCACAAGATTTGCAAAGTCACCAGTGGACGTTTGCTTCTAGCAAAGATAATGGTATGGCCGCTACTGCAAAGTTTTCAAAAAGCAATCTAACACTTACCCAAGCGGGATTTAGTGAAGTGTATGAGTACAAGTTGCTTGAAAGCAAGGGCAATGAACAAATTAAGTTCATTGGTAAAAATAGTGTCTCAGGTAGCACAGAAACACGACTGTTTAAGATTAAGAAGCAATCAAACAAATATAAACTAACACCAATTAACACACTAGCTAAAAGTGATACTGGTACAGTCTCACTTATTCCCAAATAGACAAAGGAGGGATTTAAAATGACAAATATCATTCAATCAGCTATTACACACTTTTTTGAATGGGCATTATCTGGTTTGTTGGACGGTTTATTCAACATCTGCAAGGCCATTATTGACCAAGCCAATCAAAGCTTGCCAGTTGTTAAAACGTGGTATGCCATCTTCCTGTCCTTTGCGACATCGTTAGTCGTTGTGGTCGTCCTTGGCCGCATTGTGATGACAATTCTAAAAGAGGCAGATGAAAGTACCGATGTTACTTGGGCTAATATCATCATGGACGGGATTAAATCAGCGGCCGTGATTCCGGTTCTCGTGTTTTTACAGGGCTTTATTCAAGGTTCAATTACCTTGCCCCTGCTAAAGTATATGTTTAGTTCTGATCAGAAATTCACTGCTAAATCAATTACCGGCATGAATAAAGTTCCTGGGCTAAAAGATGTTGGCATTTCGCTACCCTTACAGATTTTGTTTCTGCTAATCTTCACTGTCGTAACCGTCGTGTTCTTTATCAAGATGTGTGTGTTTGTGGCTGATATGGCTTGGTATAACCTGACAATTCCTTTAGCTGCAATGAGCATGGCGACCGAAAGCTTTGATTACAGTGGCACGTGGTGGAAGAAGTACATTTATTACAATGCTTCTATTATTAGCCAGGTGCTTTGTATGTCACTATCAGTATGGTGTTTCACTAATATGGCTAAATACGGGTTTATTGCTTTTATTGCTTCAATCGGATTCGGTTTTCTGGTGGTCAAAACACCTGACGCCGTTAAAGACTTTTGGGCTTCAACCGGTGTGACTAAAAGTGCTGGTATGGGTGCCATGAGAATGTTTCAAAATTATTTCCGTAACTACTAGGAGGAAAAATAGTTATGAAGAAAATCGCACACTGGTTATTGGAAAAAGCCAAAAAAGATATGCGAACCGATCCTTTTACAACACCTTCACGGCGGACTAAGTTGTCTTACTATTTTGATAACTTAGTTAGCATGGTCTTCTATATAATGGGAATTTACCTCATGTTAATGGATTTATACCAAGAGCTTTTCACGGCGAACCATACCGATTTTTTAGGAACTGCGCTAATGGCCTTAGTTTTACTGCTGGGTGGCTTATTATTCCGTTGGTCAGCCTATGCAGATTTCAAAGCCATCAACCGGTATCAACAATATTTAAAGCAACAATCGATAGAGCAACAACAAGAATTGCGACGTGAAACTTGGTTGAAAGCAGCTGAACAAGGTAAAACAGAATTAGAACAGAAGCTTAATCATAAGGAGTGAATGAACATGACCACTGTTATCTTAGCTGAAAAACCCAGTCAAGCCCGTTCATACGTCCAAGCCTTTCAAAAGAGCACAAAAAAACAGGGTTACTATATGGTTAGTGACCCTGTTTTGCCCGAGAATACGCTTGTCACGTATGGTCTCGGACATTTAGTTGAACTAGCCACACCGGATAAATATGATCAGAAATATCAGCAATGGGCCTTATCTAATTTACCGATTTTTCCCGATAAATACAAGTTTGTGGTGTCAGCTAGTAAAAAAGATCAATTCAAGGTCGTCAAAGACCTGTTAACGAAGGCCGATACCATTATTGTTGCCACCGATAGTGGTCGGGAAGGCTCCAATATTGCCTGGTCAATCATGAGCCAAGCCCAGATTGATGTTAAAAAGAAGACCATTAAACGGCTATGGTTGAATAGCTTGGAAAAAGACGCCATTATTACTGGGTTCAAAAATCTTGGTGATTGGCACAAAGACTATTTGGCTTATAAAGAAGCTCAAACCCGGCAAATTAGTGATTGGTTGATCGGTATGAATGGTAGTCCCTTATATACTTTATTGTTGAGGAAAAATGGGGTGCGTGGGGTGTACTCAATTGGTCGCGTGCAGACGCCAACCTTGTATATGGTCTATCAAAGAGACCAGGCAATCAAAAACTTTAAGCCGGAACCCTATTTTGAACTAAATGCGGAAATTTTAGCTAATCAGCAAAAATTCGTCGCAAAATTAGACCCCTATCAGCGGTTTAAAGATGAAACAGGACTAATAACATTCATGCAAGCTAAGCACGTTCAGAAAGGCTCACAGGCCGGTTTAATCAAGGACGTCCAAAAACAAGACAAAAAGCGTGCTAGTCCCCAACTATTCTCACTATCCAGTCTGCAAAGTGCCATGAATAAACGTTATCACGCCAGTGCCAGCCAAACCTTAGCGGCCATTCAAAGTTTATATGAAGCCAAGTTGCTGAGTTATCCCCGAACGGATTGTGCTTATATCACTGATGAAGAATTTGATTATTTAGTGGCTAATCTGACGAAGTATCTGGGTTTGGTCTCTAAGCCAGTCGCTTTAACCAATACCACTCCGAACAAACGCTATGTTGATGGGAAAAAAGTTGAAGAACACTATGCCATTATTATGACTAAAGTCGTGCCGACGAAAGAGAAACTAGCCAGCTTGCCTAAATTACAGCAACAAGTCTATGACCTGGTTTTAAGGACGACGTTAGCAATGTTTGCTGACCCGTACGAGTACGAAGAAACCACCATTATCACTCAGGTTGGCGACACCAATTTTAAAGCAACCGGTAAGGTCCCAACTAAGCAAGGTTGGCAAGCTTTATTTGATGATCACAAAGCCGAACAGCAAGAAGCAGCAACCTTACCGCTCGTTCACCAAGGCGATCAAGTCCAAGCAAATCTGCAAACGCCGCAAAAAGAAACGACCCCGCCGGTACCATTTACCGAAGGTACCCTGATTACGGCCATGAAGACGGCCGGTAAAACGCTTGATGATGAAGCAGCCCAGGCGATTCTCAAAGACGTGCAAGGCATTGGAACGAGTGCAACCCGGGCCAATGTGCTGGAAGTGTTAAAGAAGCGCGGCTATTTAGTTACTGAAAAGAACAAGCTCCACGTCAGTGAAGCGGGGATTACTTTATGTAAAGCGGTTGAACTCGAACCCTTGCTGACTAGTCCGGAAATGACGGCTAAATGGGAAAAAGCGTTACAACAAATCAGCACCGAAGAACGCACCCCAGCTAACTTTTTAAGTCAAATTAGGAAGTTTGTGGCTAAATTAATTGCTGATGTACCGATCCAATTAGCAGGAAATGCAACGATCAAACAACAAATTAACCATCAGAATCAGGCACAAAAATCCGCCGAGGTCTTCTTAGAAACCCCACAAGCCACCGTGTTAAATAAGCCAAAGTTTTACATTGTAAAGCCCAAGCAAGGGGAAGACTTTACCTTACCCAAGAAATGGAGCAGTAAGACCCTCGGTAAGACCGCGATTAAAGCGTTGGTCACTAAAGGAGAAACCAGCAAATTAAAGGGATTCAAAAGCAAAAAGGGGAAGTCGTTTGACGCTAAGTTAAAGCTTGACGGTGGCCATAAATTAAGTTTTGACTTTGATTAGACCTTACCTACCGCCTTAAACGATGTTCCAGTTGGTGAACCCGTCATTTAGATTCACTTTTACAAAGCCAAAAGTAAACCTAAACAACGGGTGAGATTAGCAAAGCAAAGGAGATTATCAAATGAACAATGAATTAGCAGTCACTGGTAGCGAATTACCCGTTTTGCAGACTAAAGAAACCTACAAGTATTTAAAAGAAATCACTGGTAATGGTGCTTATTATCAAGTCGCCTGGCAAAAATTAGCCGACGGCTACGTTGCTCTTTATGGCACAGCCCCGATTCAAATAAGATCGGTACCAACCCTGAACGATATTTTTGAAGATGAGGAGGGGTAGACAATGCCAAGTAAAGCAGACGTTAAAGCCTGGAAGGCGCAATTAGTTGCCCAAGCCGAACAGCAAATTCTAAAATTAACCGATAGTGATCAATTTAAACAGTATCTTAATACCTTGGCTAAATTCCACCAGTACAGTGCTAGAAACATTGACTTAATCTATGCTCAAAATCCGCAAGCGACCCAAGTCGCAGGCTTTAAACAATGGCAGACTGATTTTAACCGCACCGTTAATAAGGGTGCTAAGGCCATTCGAATCGCTGCCCCGATTATTAAGAAAATAACCCCCGCTGATCAAAAGCGACTTGATACCACCGACGAACGCGCCATTGTTGGTTATCGTTATCTGCCCATCTTCGACGTAGCACAAACTAGCGGTGCTCCAGTCCTAAGTGCTAAAGATTTTGTCAAAGGAAACTTGGCCGATCATCAGAATGTGACGAGCTTGTATAACGCGTTCAAAGATTATTTAAACCAACAAACCGATCTGCAAGTCAGTGAGGCACCCTTAGCGAAACTAAATGGAGCTAAAGGGTACTTTCAACCTAGCACTAATAAAATCGTCATTGGTGGTGATGAACCTGACAATGCCCTAAAATTAAAGACGTTGTATCACGAATATGCGCATAGTCAGCTTCACGGATTAAAATCAGCCTTTAAAGATCGCCCACGAGCCTATCAGGAAACCCAAGCCGAAGCAGTCGCATATGTTGCCATGCAAAATATTGGCGTTGATACCAGTAACTACTCACTTGGTTATGTGGACACCTGGGCTAAGGATAAAGCTGTGATCCATAATGCTTTGAGCGAGATCCAGCAAGTGAGCAACAAAGTGATTGCGCTTAGTGACGGATTAACCAAACAATTAGGCCTACAGGAAGCGCAAAAAGATCCTGAACATGATCTAAAAAAGCGATCAGACCAGGAACTTAACAAGTCGTATCAAGGCTTGCAACAACAAATTAAGCAAGCGACTGATCCCCAACAAAAATCAGAACTAAAAAACCAGTTAAATGATGTTCACCAAGAAATAAGTAATCGAACGCAAAAACAGTTGCAAGATTTTGTGAGACAAAATCCAAAGATCACACAGCCAAGACAAAATGAACAACAGCAAATAAAGCGTTAATAAAAGACGGAGAGCTAATTTTTATAGTTTCTCCGTCTTTTTGTATGCCAAATTGAAAGTTTCTTGTTTTGGTCAACCGTTATTATTTGCTATAGATAAAATTCTGTTCAATCGTGGTGTATGATTTCACAAGATCGTTACGTAAACTTTAAAGTTTTCATTTACTTATAGGTTAAAAGGCGTTAATATGTGGGCGGGAGATATTGGTTACTCTCTCAGACTTTTTGTGATTTGTTTCGCTTTACTTTGTCGCTTGAATGAAAAGAGATGACTAACGTGAGAGTTCAAGAAGTTGTAGACACTCAAAAGGGATTTGAAACTCCTTTTGAAAGTGGCGTAACAGTTTGGTGTTGCCTGTTTTGTTGCTGCTGTTAATTTCTAGCAGGTGGCGTCCGTGTAAATGGGTGCCACCTGTATTTTTTTAAATTAAAATCAGATATAACCAATGCATAATAAGGTCGTGAAAACAATGGATTTAAGTAAGAAACTATTTATAAATTCACAAGTTGAACTTGCTACCATGAATGATGATGTTTTAGTCAAAACTCCATTTAAAATCTACAAATTAAGTGGAGAAAACGTTAAATCAGAATTAATACCAGCTCTTCCATACTTAGATAAGGGCATCAGTTTACAAAAATTAATTAAGCACCTACCCATTAATGATATAGAAAGTTTTCTCAACGCCGTAATCACTCCTATGGTAAATAGAAAGTGGCTCTCTTTCGAAGAACGAAGTAGTACAGATCCTAAATTACTCAATAAGAATGCATTCATCAGTCTTGGTTCTGATGGAGAGCAACTGCAACACTATCTGCAAACAAAAAAGGTTGCCGTGATTGGACTGTCCAAATTTGCGAATGACTTGGTCAAAAACTTGCACCGCTATATTTCTAATGTTTGTTTATTTTTACCTTCAAATAGACAATTAGGGCAAGCGTCGAACTATTATGAATACAATTTAGAAAATTTAGATGAGTTGTTCGAAAGCTTGGTAAAATATGATCTTGTTATACTTACCGAATCAAAAGAAAACTCGCATTTTGAGAAACAAATAAATCGCATTGCTATATCACATGGTGTCAGGGTTATGTATTCGAGCACCAATGGGTTTAACATTACTATTGGGCCTACTGTAATTCCACATAAAACAGGCTGTTTAGAGTGTCTTCAATTTAGAAAACTGAATAACAATTCTTTTTCTAAAGAGTTTATGGCATTCAATAAGGGAACTAGCTATGGCACAGCTCCCTATGATGGTGCTAGTGTGGACGTCAATACCAAAGATATGATGTCAAATATGATTACACTTGAGGCAATACGCCTCTTTATGCTTGATAAGAATCTTTACAAGTCGAAAATCACTTTAGAAATGCCAGAAACATTGAATGCCATTGTAGAATTTAATTCTTTTACCAATACCCTAAGCACTAACTCATTTTTGAAAAACCCGAGATGTGTTGCGTGTGGAGAAGACCTATACTTAAATCCTGAAATTAAGCCATGGATGGAAGATTACACCTATCCTGTAAAAGGGGAGCGTAGATAAAATGATTCAAGACCTGATGATTCGAAACTACCCATTTCTGGATGCAAATATATGTAATAAAACTACTGGATTAGTTTCTGACATCTTTCAATGGACCCCGGAACCAGATGACCCACGTGTGTTTATGGTAGCAGCTAAGACAGCACAAAAAGACGTCAATGAACATGTTATGCCATCGGAGATAAACAGTGGCGCAGGGTTGAGCCTGGAAAGTGCTTATCGCTCAGCAGTTGGAGAAACAATTGAACGGTATTGTTCCTCTTTTATACACGATGACCTTTTGTTAAAGTCATTCAATGAATTGCCAGATCGTGGTGCAGATCCCAAGGACTTTGCTTTTTATGCAAAAGAACAGTACAAGGAAAAAGGATTCCCATTTGCGGAATTTACACGTGATACTGTAGTTGCCTGGACCAAAGCAACAAATCTTGCTACAGGAGAAAGATCTTATGTTCCGGCATCGTCGGTGTATCTACCATACTTTTTCAAACCAAATGAAGCGCATACATGGATCTGTGTTTCAACCGGATTGGCATCGTCTAAATCCATGGTGGATGCAATACTGCGTGGAATTTACGAGGTCGTTGAAAGAGATGCTATTTCAAATATGTGGTTTAACCATTTATCTATGCCACAGATTCATTTAGCTGATGATACTTACTTAACTAACATCTACGAAAAACATATGAAAATTCCAAATTGTGAATATCATCTAATAGATATGACAACTGATACAGGAATACCAAGTGTCTTCGGCGTCTTAGATGAACATGGCAGGGGGAGCTTGGTGGCCGCTGCATCAAACTACGATCCCCGAAAAGCAGTTCTAAAGACCCTGATTGAATTGAGTCAAGGAAGGATCTCATGGAAAACTGATTTTGTTAAAGGGGTAGACAGAAAATTTAATGATGATTTTTCGGATATTAGGGATTTCAATTCACGGGTAGAGTTGTATACAATTCCAGATATGAAGAAACATATAAAATTTGTCTACGGTTCTAAAAAAAATAGTAGTATTCTCAAAAAAACATTAACAAAGCAGGATTCAAGTAGCTTATTATCAACCATTGTTAAACATATTGAATCCATAGGGTTACATGTCTATGTTACAGATCTAACCCCCCCGGACATCAGAAGTGCCGGTTACTGCACAGTACGGGTAATAATTCCTGGAATGACTGAAATTACTAATGATTCCGTATATCCAAGATTGGGAGGGGAACGGCTTAGAACATTACCAGTCGATTTAGGATACAAACAAAAGCCAACAGCATACGACAATTTTTATAGGATTCCACACCCATTTCCATAGTAAAGGAAGTCGAATGATGAGTATAGTTAAAGAAAATGAGAGACTAGCTAATCAGGCAATTTATGAACATAACAATCCTTCGATAGCTGAATTATTTCATGAAAACACAAAATTAAATACGTATACATTAAAGCAATTACAGTATTCGTTGGCGAAAGCCGTATCAAATCCTGATTTTAAACAAGCATCACTTAATGATGGGAAGAGTTATCCCACACTGGAACGAAAGAAGTTAACACCTCGGAGATCCTTAAACGGAAACATTGGTGATGCTATTTGGAAAAGGAGAAGTATCCGGAAATTTTCACCGAAAAACATCAGTTTTGAAACGATGTCAGATCTCCTCCAATACTCCTCGGGAATCAGTCACATATTAAAAAAAGAAAATGACAGTGTAACAGGATTTCGGACCTATCCTTCCGGGGGTGCACTATATCCGTTGGAAATTTATCTGGTCATAAATAGAGTTTCTAATCTGTCTACAGGAATCTATCATTACAATGTTAGATCAAATTACCTAGAGATTATATCAACAGGAAACTTACAGGAACAAATAGATAAGTTGCATATTAGAGATCAATTAATTGAAGAATCAGGCATAACCATATTAGTAACCGCAACTTTTAAAAGAACCACTTATAAATATGGAAACCGTGGCTATCGTTTTGTATTAATGGAAGTGGGGCACCTTTTTCAAAACATTGCATTGGTGGCGGAAGCACTGAATCTTGGTACGTGTGACATAGGTGGGTATGAGGATGACGAACTTAATACACTTCTACAAGTTGACGGAGTTAATGAAGCAGTAGTGGGCGAAATAGCGGTTGGTATTCCCAGTCCCTTTGGCGACAATACGATGCCCGGCATATATCATGAATAAGCTGAAATAATAAAAAGGTCGTGATACTTTTGGAACAGATAACATTGAATAACAATCTTCCTATTTTCCACCTAAAGTCTTCTAATCTAGGAGAACAGGTAAATATCACAGTCTGGTTTCGGGTGGGTTCACGGAATGATAAGGAGGGAAAGTTTGGAGCTGCTCACTTGATTGAACACTCTATGTTAAGAATATTAATAAATAAAAATATTGATCTAAAGGAGTATTTACTTAAGAATGCCCTAGAATACAAGATCCTAACGAGTATCGATTTTATCTTGCTTCGTTTTATCTGTACTAAAACTAAATCATTGACTATCCTACATGACATAAAAAAAGCCTTTGATGAAGTAAAAATAAAACCCGACGTATTTAATCAAGAAAAGGCATTAGTTGAAAATGAAATAGCAATCAAAATGGGCACGCAAAGTAAACAATACTTTGATACTCTACGTGAGAACATCTGGTCATCTAATTTGGGACATCCTATTTTGGGAAATTCATTAGATATTCAGTCTATAAACGTAAGAGAAATCACAGATACTATCCAATGGTTGTGGAACAAGAAGAAGTTCTTTGTGCTTTACACTGGTGACTTGTCTCTTCAACAATTCCAAATTACATTTAATCCTAGTGTTAGTTCTGTTGGATCAAATCATTTAACAGACTTTCCACTAGTGCCAGCCAAAAAGGCAACCATAAGAAAAAGTAGTATGGAGCTTAATATTCCTGAATATACAACGCTCAATGTATCTCTCATTTACCCGCTAGAAAACAAGGTTATGGAAAAGAATGCGTTGTTGATGACCCTTTTGAGTAGGTTAATTGCGTTTGGAGATATGGGCTTTTTGTCGAAGGCACTACGAACCGGAGAATCACCTTTATACTATGTGATGGCCTTCCCGTTTTCTTTTCAATTTGAAAATGTTTTGATTGTCAACTTCATTGCAAAACATGAACAGGTCAGTCAGATCATCGATTCTACTCAGACCGCAATTCACAATCTTAATTCCAATTTAGAAAAAGTGTCACAGTACTTCGACATTGTTAAAAAGGGATTTGTCAATGACATTAGTAAAGCACAGCGATCGGATTTTGATGCCATGAATTATATTGGACAAGCGCTTATATACAATCACAGGGTAAATCGTCTTAGTGAAACGACAAAAGAAATCAATAGCATTGATATTGAAATGATAGAGAATTTTTCAAAAACAGTTTTTTCAACTGACCAGCCTATGTATTTTATTGCGGGTGGGGAGGAAATGAGTTATGAGTGATATAATCCAAATTAAACATCTAAGTTTCCAGTACAAAAGGAGCAAAATCCCCGCTTTACATGATATCGACTTGAACGTAAAGCAAAACGAGATCATAGGTCTTGTAGGTCCAAATGGCGCAGGGAAATCGACTCTTATCAGCATTATGGAAGGCCTTTTAACCGCATATACGGGACATGTACAGGTTTTGGAAACTAATGAAATAAAACATGCACCACGACAAGCACAAATACAAATGGGAGCTCTTTTTCAATCCAGCGGCTATTTAGATAATTTGAGTGTTCAGGAATCATTAACATTATTTGCTCAAATGTATTCAACTTCAGTTACACCAAAACAAGCATTAGCACACATGCACGCTGAGGAACTGCTTCCTAAAAAAGTCAAAAATTTATCTGGCGGTCAAAAACAACAGTTTGGTATAGCATTAAGCTTGATTAATCAGCCTAAATTACTATTTTTGGATGAACCGACCACCGGTCTTGATCCCGATGCACGATTACATTTGTGGAAAGTTATTAAGCAACTACGCGGCCAAACTACCACGATTATTTGTTCACACTATATGGAAGAAGTGGCTTATCTGTGTGATCGTGTCTGTTTTATCAACGAGGGCCAAGTTTACGCCACGGACACCCCCTCGGGACTGATTCAACGTAGTCAGGCAACAACCCGAATTGAGTTTGCTTGTGAGAATTTATCTCAATTAATAACTGGTCAAGGGGCGTCACTTGCTTCAAATGCACATCGTATGGGGGAAAATAGATATTTCATCATGACAACCAATCCAAGTGAATTTTTACCTACCCTTTACAAATTAGAGGAGCACTCACACTTGATAACCGACATTGATGTAAAGAAACCGACATTAAACGATGCTTATTATAAAATCACTGGCGAAGTTATGGAGGATGATAGTAATGAAACGATACATTAATATTATCCGGCTTTTGTTATTAAATGAAATTCGGAATCGTGAAGCAATGATATTCTCCCTACTATTGCCGCTTGCAATACTAATTTTAATTGGTGAGTCGGATAAAACTCAAGTGAATTATGTTTACGCTGGCATTATCTGCATTGCTTTTGGCTCAATGGCACTGGTTGGTGTTCCTTCCCAACTTACTAACTATCGAGAAAACGGTATACTTAAACGGGTAAAGTTAACAGAGTTATCATTAGGTGATTTTCTTGGCTGTGTCTATACTGCACAGGTGGTCTTTATGATTATTCAAGCAGTTATAATTACAATAGTGGCAAAAATAGTCTACAATTTAAAGTTTGATTTTACTCACGATTTTCTCCTAGGTATGGGGTTGCAAATTATATTGGGAATGTTGGCTCTCCTGTCCATAGGAGTAGTTATTGCTGCGTTATCCAAAAATACCAGAGCTGCTTCGACCATTGGCAATACTGTGATTGTAACTATGCTTTTTGTTGGAAATACACTGTTTCCATCAACTGGTTGGCCAAAGGCTGTTAAAAACGTTGTCAAGTTTTTCCCAATGAATACGTTAGGTGATGGCATTCGGAGAACCCTCATCAATAACTCACAAACCATGAACCACTTCATGTTTCAAACATTTAGTCTAGCTGCATGCGTTCTGATTTTCTCTGTGGCCGGTCTGTATTTACTAAATAAATCGGTGATTAATCATTAGAAATTAGAGTATGAAAACATGTCTTCATATATTTCGTCTATTTGTCAGGTATTTAGGCCACTTGTGCCCAGCAATTAAACCTGGTTCATGTCAAATAATAAGTTTGTACGATTGGATAGTCTCATAAAATGAACACTCATCTTTGTTATTCCATATTGTAATTTACTAGATTTGAAATACAAACTTTTTCAAGGACAATTTTACAGTTTAATTGTCGCACAAAGGTACCCGCATGTTCCCTTAAAGTGCTAGAAATCTGATTTAAAATAGTCGAAAGTCAGTCATAGTCATGCTATAATGTAGACAGAAAAAGGAAGTCCCGCTAGAACAGGACTTCCCATGTAGAGCCGTTAAAGACGGTGGCAGATTTTAACGATATTTAATAACCGCTAGCTGACCAGAGCTAAGGCGGTTATTTTTTTTGCTGACTTTTGATCAGCTCAACAATTAATGCGATTAAGGCCACGATAAAGGTACCGAAAGCCAACATTAATTGTAAAGCGTCCGCAACGGACACTTAAGCTACTCCTTTCGTTAGGATTTATGGGCTTTAACGGTTTAACACCATAAGCACCACCTCCGATCGGAAATAGCCACCGCCTTAACTTCTCTACTTGATCCATTATACAGGGAATATAATTCCTTTAAAAACATATTTTTTAAATTCAGTAGTGTATTTTATGTTAAATGAGAATACAGTGTTAATGTAAGTTATTTTGTAAAAAAATCGAGCACAAAAGATATGGCAATTATGCCCTTTATCAGTGTGTTTGTTTATATCTATAGGAGGTTTTATTTTTGGATATTGATTCTGTAAATAGTTTTTTAAACGAAACAAGAAAATCACAACAGTCTATAAATACTGATATAACAATTGATGGACGGGGGTTGTTGCAACGCTTTTTCTATAGAGGACAAGCAAATGATTTCAAAAGTAGTAATAACGTTGCTAGCATCTTTAGGCAGGGAAAGCTCCCCGGATATACCCCTGAATATTCATTTACTAATGAGTACATGCGTAGGTACGCAAATGATTTTAATAATTTAGAAAATAATTTTTCTCGGCTTTCTTATATGCAACATTTTGGCTTGCCAACTAGGTTATTAGATGTAACGACTAATGCTCTTGTGGCTCTTTATTTTGCCTGTCAATCTCATATTGATTCTGAAGGACATGAAACAGACGGGATAGTTACCATGTTTGTGTCTAATAAGACGCAAAATATTAATGACTACACGTATTACAGTAGTCATAGTGATACTGTAGAAATTTTGTCAACACTAGCTTTAATGGACGAAGCTAAAAAGAAAGAAATTTATGACAGTATATCTTGTTACAATAAAAAAGTTGATGGTTTGTTAAAGGAAGATCTAAATCATTTATACGATGATTGGTACATGGATCTGGTCAGGAAGTTCCCAGAGGGCTATTATGAGCAACTATCTCCGGAAAGTAAAAAAATATATGATTCACTGAATGATATTTATAATGATATAAATAGGTCTTATGTAGTGCAGTGCTTGTATCATGAAATTAAAAGAGATACTGGTTATTTCGCTGATTTGATTAACTTCAGAACTTTGATTCATCCATTCTTTGTAGAACCATCACTTAACAATAAAAGGTTGCGTGCTCAAAGTGGCTTTTTCCTTTTTGAACCTTACGATGGTGTATCATGTAGCTTGCAAAGTATTCATGATGATATTGATAGTAAAGTGTCTCTGTACAATAAAAACAATGAACCAATTAGATTAGTAATTCCCAGTGAAAAAAAGCAACAAATTTTAAAAGAATTGGATCAATCGTTTGAAATAAACCAAGCTGCTTTATTTCCAGACAAAGAAAGCGTGGCTCACTATATCAAAAACCAATTTTTAGGATAATTTATCCTAAGGCCAATAGGGTATACCCTAGTGGTCTTTTTTATTTCTCTGCTATACTAGGAATTACAAGTGTTCATTAGAACTGTCCAAAAGGAGAATTGGAAATGGCTAAAATCGGTTATGCGCGTGTGAGTTCCAAGGAGCAACATTTAGATCGACAGTTAGCGGCTTTAAAAGACGTTGATAAATTATTTACGGATAAATTAAGTGGGGCTAACACTAATCGGCCAGAACTGCAAAAAATGCTGGCCTATATTCGTGAGGGTGATATTGTAATGGTCACTGAATTAGATCGCTTAGGCAGAAACAACCATGATTTGACTAAGATCATGAACTCCATTCAAAATAAGGGTGCCACCCTAGATGTGTTAAATTTGCCGTCCATGACAGGGATTGCTGACCCAAATTTACGTCAACTCATGACCAACCTCATTATTGAACTTTATAAATACCAAGCTGAAAGTGAACGTAAGCGGATCATTGAGCGTCAGCAACAAGGGATTTCCCTAGCCAAACAGCAGGGCAAATATCATGGTCGCAAACCTCAATACGCTGAAGATGATCCCCGTTTGTTACATGCCTTTAAACTTTATCAAAATGGTATGAGCGATGTGGATGTGGCTCGAAATACTGGGATTAAGCGGACAACCTTTATTCGGTATCGAAAGAAATTCAGTGTGTATAGATAAATTTCTCATTAAATAAGCAGGGCAGTGAAGAAAAAATTTAAATAGGAGTGAAATAACAGATAGTAGATTGTAAAATTAATCCGAACGCTGTTCGGACAAAAAAGATCAGCTTCCTTTAAAAAGGTGTTTACCACAAACCCATCTTTTAGGAGCTGATCTTTTGTCTAGTATAACCTATTCCGAACGAATTAATTCTCCGTTATAATAAACGTATAGAGTATTGTCATCGTGTTTAATTTGTACGATTTCGTCAATATATCTGATGGGGACGGAGTATTTCCGATTTTGAAAGACAATCATTGATTTCTTACTAACTTTCCTTGCGATGGTTTGGCTGGCATAGGCATCGAGTAAGTCATGATCAAAATCATGGAGATACTCTTTTTCTTTATCAAGCAATAAATAAGGCGGAATTTGAGTTGCCTGAGACTTCTCATGATTCAGCTGATCACACGTCAAATGAACGATCTCGGCTAAGTCTAGCGGCTCTTCAAACTCATGGTTGTAAACTTTAATTCGCTGAGTAGTTCTGGCCAACGCCTCGACCTTTCCTTTGGTTTGTGGCCGAAACGGTCGACAAGCAATTGGCTTGAAACAAGCGTCCTTAGCGTATTCAACGAAGGTTTCATTAAATACCGGCTTACCAAAATTACTTTTATGATGATCGATGACAACCTTTTTGGTTGTCAAACCAGATTTCTTTCGGCACACCCCCGGTTGCCCAAAAGGCATTCGTTAAGCAATCAAAAAAGGTAGTTTGGCTGCGACTGAAGGTAAATTGCATGTATTTCATTCGCGAGTACCCTAAAACATATAAGAAGATGTTGCCTTTGACAATCTCTCCATGCCGAGAAACCAATGTTAAGTCTTCTTTCCAATCAACATGGGCTGAAAGTCCTGGCGAGGTTTCAATCCGGATAGTGGCTTTTTTCGTTGCGGCTTTTCTGATGGTTCGACAATAGTCTCTGAGAATACTTTGCTTTCCTTGATAGCCACGTTCTTTGATAAAGTAATAAATTGCCGTTGCCGAACAGCCTTCTAGAACCTTTTCTTCAATCGTTTTTTCGATAATCGTCAAGTTTACTCAGCCGCCGTAAGGGTTGTGGCTGCTCATCTTGGGGCGTGAGCCCTAAATTGTAGTATCTTTTAACCGTTCGCGGATCAACACCATATCGTCGACCAATTTCAGCGAAGTTGGGCTTTATTTTGTTCATAATATATTGCTGGACACACTGTTCAACATCTAAACGCATTTCAGTTCCTCCAAATTTGAGATGCGTTTAGTTTACCGTAAAAAAATGTTGAAAAACCGACATTTTCTAATCGGTATTTTCCAACATTTTACAACCGTTGCTGACAGCCAAGTAAGTTACATTGCAATAACAGAGCTAGCATATATCTTGTTGGCATGGCAAGAAAGATTGAATACCGACGATAGAACATTAGGCGATTTGTTCTATTCCTTCACGAATTCATTACCTGATATTACGTTCATTTGCGCATTGGTATACCTAATTTCCGTTCTTAAATGCTCTGGTAATGAGTTTATCGAAGATAAAATTGACCAATTCATGCACACCATCCTATCAAACGTACAAAATATCATTTCAAGAGTGTTGTAAAACTAATTTAGGTACGAAAAACCCAGAGCTCATCAGTGCTCCGGTCTATTTTCGTGCTTTCAAGTTTCAGTTAAAGTGTCAACCCTAAGGGGTATTGTACGAACTAAGGCCGTCCTTAGTTGTCGATTTTTTTATTATTGTGATTCTTGATTGCGCTATAATATTTTGTGAGGTGAAAGAGATGGCTGACAAAGTTGTTGCGCGTCCACTAATTACGATTGCAAATATTATTTGGAGTTTTAATCCCCTGACCCATTTACCACAAGTCCTGCTGGTCAAACGGGCTTATCCGCCATTTGAGGGCCACTGGGCTTTACCAGAAACCCTATTGCGGCGGGATGAAAGTGCTGACGCTGCCTGTATCCGCCTGATTAAGGATAAAATTGGTGTTCGTCTATCAAACAGTGCTACCGAACAGTTGGCAACCTTCACCGATCCCGACCGGGTAAGCGGTGAGCGGGCCTTGGCGATTGCCTACATGACTTTCTTACCGACAATGCCGCAACTGAGGGCCGGGTACGGAGCAACCGAAGTCGGGTGGTTTAGTCTTAACTTTGACCACGGGAAGTTTATCTTGCAAAATGGTGACTTAGTTTTGAGTTTGGCTGCAGGGTCGGCGCTAGCATTTGACCACCACCAAATTATTAATACGGCCATTGTACGAATTAAAAATAAACTGGACTACCAGCCAACCATTTTACAGATCTTAGGACCGACTTTTACCCTTCGGCAAGCCCGCGAAGTTTATGCTACTTTCCGCCAAACAACGGTCGATCAAATTGATAATTCTAATTTTAAAAAGGCCCACCAAAAACTGTTTAAGGAAGTTGGTACCGCCGCAACAAAGCGGTCAGGCCGGCCACCAAAGTTATTTAAACTGGTACTACCTTGCGTCTAAAAATAAAAGTGCTACAATTAGTGATAATAAAAGTTCAATATATTTTTATTATTTTGCAGTAGTTAAAGTGTTTTTTACCTAAATTTGTTAGGAGTTATTTAATAATGAAGCATGAATTATTAACCGACATGTATGAGTTTTCAATGGCCAACGGTTATTATCAAACGCTTCCCCACGATAAGCAGGCGCGCTTCGACGTCTTTTACCGTAAGGCGCCCGATGATGGCAGTTTTGTGATTAGTGCTGGATTGATGCAAGTAATTGATGAAGTTAAGAACTGGCACTTTTCAACTGATGACATTGCTTATCTGCGGTCCCTTAACCACTTTAGTGACGACTTTCTCTTTTACCTGACGGCAGCTCACAACCGCTGCTTAATTAAGGCAATCCCAGAAGGCACGCCAGTCTTCCCACGGGAACCAATCCTTAGTATTAGTGGCCCACTAATTGATGTCCAACTTCTCGAAACCCTGATCTTAAACATTATTAACCACCAATCATTGATTGCAACGAAGGCATGGCAGATCACCAGCGTTACTGGCGGACGCCCAGTAATGGAATTTGGTGCACGACGGGCGCAGGGGCCTGATGCCGCAATATATGGTGCGCGGGCTGCCATTATTGGTGGGTGCAGTAGTACCTCCAATGTGCTAGCTGCCAAGCTGTTTAACCTTCCGGCGGCGGGGACGATGGCCCACGCCTGGATTGAAAGCTTTCCTGATGAATTAACGGCCTTTCGTGCCTGGGCCAAAATTTACCCTGACAATGCTGCCCTGTTAGTTGATACCTACGATGTGGTTAACTCTGGGGTACCGAACGCAATTAAAGTCTTTAAGGAATTGCGGGCAGCTGGCCACGAACCGGTTGGTATCCGCATCGATTCTGGTGATATTGCCCAGTTGGCAACCAAGGCCCGGAAGATGATGGACGAGGCTGGTTTTACCAACGCTAAGATTACTGCTTCAAACGCCCTTGATGCCCACATTATTAAGTCATTGCTTGATGAAGGGGCACCACTGGATAACTTTGGGATCGGTGAGCGACTAATTACCAGTTCATCCAGTCCAGTATTAAGCGGTGTTTATAAAATGTCGGCACTAGAAAATGATGGCAAATGGGTGCCAAAGATCAAGATTAGTAATAGTCGCGAAAAGATTACGCTCCCTGGGAATAAGCAGGTTTACCGGCTCTACGATAAGCATGATCCCCAACACGCTGTTGCCGATGTAATTGCCCTGGCTGACGAGCAGATTGGAACCGAAATTGCGGCAATCAATGCTGACGTTCACGTCACCCGGAATAAAGTGATTCTAACCGACTTCATTGCTAAGCCACTGCTTAAGCAAGTTTTGACACTGGAAAAAGCGGCGCCAATTGAAACCGACACTTTTGCCATCCAGCATTTTGCGCAGACCGAATTAGCACAGCTGCCGGCGACTACTAAGCGGTTGCTTAATCCGGACCGCTTCCCGGTTTATTTAACCAAGCGGTTAGCTGACTTGCAACAAAAGCTGGTTGATGAGGCACAAAAATAAGGAGTTAGCAATGACTAAAGCTTTATTAATTATTGATTATACAAACGATTTTCTCGCTGACAATGGTGCGCTTACTTGTGGCAAGCCAGCGCAGGAATTAGAAGATTATTTGGTTCAGCTGGCCAACCGTTTTTACCAAAATGGCGACTACGTAATTTTCCCGACTGATGCCCATTGTGAGGACCGGTTTAGTCCAGAAGCTAAACTCTTCCCGCCACATAACGTGGTCGGTACGCCTGGTCAACAGCTATACGGCAAGGTTAATGACTGGTTTGAACAACATCAGGCCAGTGACCGGGTTTACCAGTTTAATAAGAACCGCTATTCATCATTTCAAAATACTAATCTTGATAACTACCTGCGGGAACGAAAAATTGATAACTTGTGGATTGCAGGTGTTTGCACCGATATCTGTGTCCTGCACACCGCAATTGCCGCCTATAATTTGAACTACCAGATTACGATTCCGGTTAAGGGGGTCGCCACCTTTACCAAGCATGGTCAGGAGTGGGCGCTTGACCATTTTAAGAATTCACTGGGTGCGACGCTGGTTTAATGAATTTTGACTGCCTTCTATGAAGTAAGAACCCCACCTACGTCCAGTCGGGTGAGAATTTTATTCGGGTGTTAGCGATTGCCGACTATCCTAAGCGGGTGTATGGCAACTGGTTATCGGAGTTAAAGCGTAACCAAAGAACAGGCTAATTTATTAAACTGTTTACCTGGTGACGCGTTACTTCAGGCAGAAGGGGTTGTTCTCGATGACGAGAATACAGTTGTTGAAAAAGTTAAAATCATTTACAGCAAACAAGCCGATTTCAATATGGTATTAGGAATGAAGTTCTTCATAATTGTTAGCAAACAAGTAGATTGTAAAATTAATCCGAACGCTGTTCGGACAAAAAAGATCAGCTTCCTTTAAAATGGTGTTTACCACAAACCCATCTTTTAGGAGCTGATCTTTTGTCTAGTATAACCTATTCCGAACGAATTAAAATCGAAACCTTTTGTGAACTAGGGCTGTCCAATATCCAAATGGTCGTTCGGCTGAACCGATCACCGTCAACAATTTCTTATGAATTATCTCGATGTCAACCTTATCAGGCTGAATTAGCACAAACAGATGCCGAATACAAGCGATCACGATGTGGTCGGAAAACTAAGCTGAGCGATGAGTTAAAGCAAAAAATTCTCAACCATTTACGTCTAAGCTGGTCATCAGGAATGATTGCTCAAGAATTTAAACTAGCTACTAAATCTATTTATAATTGGCTAAATCAGGGGAGAATTGGATTCTCCTTGAATGATCTACCTGAACATGGCGTACACCAATGGCGTAACGTTGACCAACGATCCAAATATAATCAATCTTTGGGGCGATCAATTGAACAGCGTCCCATGATGATTAATCAACGTAATCGCATCGGCGATTTTGAACTAGATACAGTCGTTGGTCCTCGTGGGCATAGTAAGGCAGTTTTATTAACTTTAATCGATCGAAAATCACGGTTCCTTTGGGCATACCGGTTAAAAGATCGGACGACAGCGACTGTTAATGAAGCACTAACTAAGTTCCTAACCACTTTTAATGGTCCGGTGCACAGCTTTACTGTGGACCGTGGCACTGAGTTTAGTGGGCTAGTATCACTTGAATCACAATATGGTATTAAGACCTATTACTGTCATGCTTATACGCCAGCTGAACGTGGTAGTAATGAACGCTTTAATCGGAATTTACGTTATTTTTATCCTAAAGGGACTCGTTTTGAGCACATTAGTGCTCAAGATTTAACGACGACGTTACTCCAAATTAACCAGCGACCGCTTAAAATACTCGACTGGCAAACACCGTATCAGGTTATGCTGACAAATTTGTCCAAAAATTCGGATTAAATTTGCAATCTACCTATAGTTTAATCTATGGAATCAGAAAAAGTATACTAGTGGAAAAGTATATTTAGCGACTAGTATACTTTTTAAAATGCTTGTTTATCAGTGATTATAGGCCAATTATCATAAGTATACTTTTATACTAGTATACTTATGACTGTTTTCTCTGATAAATGCTGTCGAAGATTTCTCTCTCTCTATCTGAAAGCGTGTTTTGCTTATATGCCTCAACAGCGCTTTCTACAAGTTCATACATTTTCACGTCTTTAATGTAAGCTAGACTCTTTATCGTGTCAAAAACAGGTGGATCGACCCTTAGGCTTTTTCTGTCCGCTGCGGAGTATTTAGTAGTTTTTTGTTCATCTCTGGAATCATCGACTGTTTTTTTTATGTTCACTTCGAAGTGATCAGCATCTTTTTTAATCAAGGCCATCAGCACTTATCTCCTTTCCAAGTGGTGTTAGTTTTTTGCCATTGAGATATTTTGGCGTGTAGACATAATCGTCAGCAATATCTCCTTTACTTTCGAATTGGTCTATTCTTTCCATTAATTCCGCGTAAAGATCGGAAAAGAGTGCGAACATAGCACGATCGTGGTAGTCTTCAAACTGAACTCCGTATTCACCATAATTTTCAAGGCGTAAGTGACTTTTGATAATGGCATTGAATATATTCTGTTTACCAAAATATTTAACGGTCTTATCAACAATGAGCTGTTCAACCGTGTGAGTTTTGTCAAGCATGACTAACAGTATTCCCGCGACCTGAACATTAATCTCGTCGCTGAAGTCATCGTATAGAGTTTGAAGATAAGTGTTGGTTAGTTCCTTTGAACCCTCAAATGCGAATCTCTTGGTTTCTTGCACAACAATTACATAGTCAGTTGCAACCATTATGTTGTCGACTTTTATATCTGTTGCTGGTGGAGTGTCTATAAAAATAAAGTCATAGTCGTCTTTGATTTTATCTAGTAATTTTTTGAAGTAAAAGGTTCGTTCGTGGACACCCTTTATATGGTCGGCTACCCATGTGCCCCAGTTTCGAAAATCAGAATCTCCTGCAATGGCATCTAGATTTTCTGTTAGATGCGTGATTCCCTTACTTAGATCCTTATCATTTAAGCATCTTGTTATAGAAGCGGGCCAATTTGATTTATTAAAGGTCATACCGAGCATGAATGTACTGTTTGCTTGGAGATCCATATCAATATGTAAAACCTTTTTATGGAAAACGGTGGCAAGAGTGATTGCGAACATCACATTATTGGTCGTCTTGCCAACGCCCCCTTTTTGGTTGCTTAAAGCGATTACGTACGTCATTGATAACACTCCTCTCATAAGTATACTTCTGCTACAAATATAGTATACCATATTGAAACCTGAAATCAAGCTTTTTTATCAAAAGTATACTAATATACTCTTATACTTTTACATTAGTATACTCGTGGATTTGTGGATTAATATACTAAAAAACATCAAAAGTATACTTTTGATGTTTTTGTTTACATTTTCTTTGTTATGGTGTATGGTTACCTTAAATAAAAGAAAAGCGCCACCCAACGGCAATTGGGAAGCACTCGACAAAAAAATCTTTTTCATTCAACTAAAGAGATTATACCAGCAAAATGGTAAGATGTCGAGAATGGTGTGATTTCAAAACGGTAGGGGACAAGCTGCCGGGTAAAAACAAAGGGGACACGTGTGGTGAGCGACTTCTGTGCAAATTCACTGGATCTAGTTAATTAGATCCGTAGGCGGTAATTTAAAAATTTAAAAGTTTATTCGGGGGTAGTCGGACTACGTCCACCTTAAGCAACTTGGCATAACGCTAAGTTGCTTTTTTGTCTGCGCTTTTTCGGTTTCTATGTCATTTCTATTAAGCTAACTTAGGTGTTTATTTTGAAAGGAGGTGAGCTCACCATGTACGATTTAAAGACGGTTCAGACTGCACAAAAGCTGGTATTACACGATTCATTACATACCTATAAAGTTAAAAATAGTCGTTCTAATATTGCCGTACAAGTGATGGAAACTCCTACAAAAAAAGGGGCCATTGCGCTCTTCAGCAGTAAAGATTCAATGCAAAAAGCACATGGTGTGGTTATCACCTCTTTTGAAGCACTTGACGCCATCGCCGATCGTATGACTCACTGGACGCCCAATACATTCAGCTGGCTTGGCTATACGCAAAATCGGTCGAGTGTTCGGGGACACCGGGAAGCTAACTTAGCTCAGATTAATACCTTGGTCGTTGATATTGATTTTGCCGACGCACAAGAACGAGACGCGCGTGAGCAAGAGGTCTTGGGGGCCGTAACCGTTGCTGACTTATTCATTCCCACGATGATTTTGCGGACTACGAAGGGATTCCATATCTACTACGTTTTTGATCAGCCTATGTTTTTGCGGAAAACACGCGGTCAGTTTCCAGTCTTAAAAGCAGCCCAAAAAATGTCGAGTTTTGTGCGGCAGTGGATTCAAAAACGAGTGGCGGGGGTCGATGTCGGCTGCAATAACTTTGGAATTTTTCGAATTCCCCGGCAAGACAATCTAGTCTTTTTTGATGCACATATGTTGGTCCAGGTGAGCGCTCTGATGAAGTGGTCACAATATTATGCTGCCCAAGTTCCGGTTACGAAGCCGGATAAACGACAGGTGATTTCTCTAGCCCCAGATGAAGGTCGGCAGGTTGACCAAGCTTGGTTTAAAGCCTTATTGAAAGTGACAACAGTCAAATCAGGTCAAGGTTTAGCCCGTCACAACACGGTTTTGACGTTAGCTTTAGCGATGTATCAGTCAAAAATCTCGCAACAACGTGCGAGAGACGTGCTTGACGTCTTCAATTCAAATCTACATGATCCGTTGGCCGATCGCGAAGTTGTACAGTGCGTGAGAGACGCCTATTCAGGTAACTATCGGGGGGCAGCACTGAGTTATGTTCAAGGACTATTGGATCAATGGGTGCCTAATTTTTCAGGTAAAGTTGTTGCTGGGATTGGCTGGCATAAATTTGCTAAGCCGCGTGCCGAACGACAATACAGTCATGCCCACGAATGGCGTAACGATGTGCTTGCATTGATTAATCGAATGGGTGGTTCTGCCGCTTCGGTTGCCATGTCAACGCGTCAAATTCAAGCTGAATTAGGGATTTCTCCGGCGAGTTTGAATCGGGTTATGAAGCAACTACAAGCAACTTCGCAATTGAAGCGGGTGCAGCGTGGTAACCAGCCAACTTTATTGACGACGGTGACCATGTTATTTAAGTCGGCTATGGTGAGCCGTCAGGCTCAAAGTCAAGCGTGGACAGGGTATTTAACGACACTAATGCCAACTGTAAGCAAAAATGTTTATGAGCCAACAGTTGGTACTTTAACTGAGATACAAGCGGTGAGCGGTGATTCAGAGCCACCGTGGGGAATGGAGACGAGAAGAAGAACGGGGTGAAAAGTGCTGCTATCAATTGCCATAGGTATATATCTAGAATAGGCTTGTTGCTGTGTGAGGGTATTGTTAGTTTGGTGGTTTGTTGGGGAACTCACAAAAATATCTTGGCAAAATTTAGGAAGTGCGGTAAACTATAGTCAGTCAAGGGGAACATATGTTCCTGATGTGGCAAACTTAAT
>NZ_JBINJY010000015.1:0-41395 GCF_043951805.1 Companilactobacillus sp. FL22-1 | reverse complement strand
GTTATTATTCCGGTTTAGCTCAGTTGGTAGAGCACCTGACTGTTAATCAGGTTGTCGTCAGTTCGAGTCTGACAACCGGAGTTTTTTTTATCTTGGAGAGTTGTCCGAGTGGTTGAAGGAGCATGATTGGAAATCATGTATACGGGTATTGACCTGTATCAGGGGTTCGAACCCCCTACTCTCCGTTAAGGTTAAACTCAATATGGTTAATATACCAACAAAGGCCGTCCTATCTAACGATAGGGCGGTTTTTTTAGTAAAATCGGCTCTTAGTCAAATCGTATTAATCATTGATAAAATGTAAGCTACGAAAAAGCTATTCATAGAGTCAACAAATTTCGTTATATAATTAACATAAAAAAATGAGAAATTGACTAGTCAAATAATGTAACCATATGATATAATAAATTCTGTTGTGATAGAGATATGCGCCTATAGCGCAATTGGATAGAGTGTCTGACTACGAATCAGAAGGTTGTAGGTTCGACTCCTACTAGGCGCACTAATTAAAAGAGACTTATGAGTTTAACTCATAGGTCTCTTTTTTTACTTTTGAGAAATATTTTTAATAAACTTTTGATAATCTCTTTCTTCACCAGTTGCAATGATTTGTAAGTTGGTTAAGTCATTTTGTCTTAGACTGTCCTCATCAACATTGATTTCTTCAGTAAAGGTGGCATTGCCGATCAATCGTAATTTACTGTGCTCTTTATTATTGCTGAGGGTGACTTTTGTCTTGACCATACCACCGGGATTGTAGACTTTAATCTCTTTGTTAGGGTCAAATTGATCTTTATGTAGCATGGCAAAAACCAAACTTGCTGCTGACATACCGGTTCCGCAAGCGTTAGTAAAGCCGACGCCACGTTCATAAGTTTCAACAAATAATTTATTCGTTGCTAGTATTTGCCCAAAGCTAACGTTAACGCCTTCAGGGAAATACGGGTTTTGGGAATTGAGTTCTTGACCAAGGTCGCCAAGCTCTAATTTACTTACCTCGGGAACGAAGCTGATAAGGTGTGGATTAGGCACAGCTACAGCAGTAAAACTTTGATCCGGTAGGAATTCAGGTATCATCTGATCGACCATTTCAGCTTCATTGTGATATGAAAATGGTAAATCAAGATTATTGAAAGATATTGGACCAATTTCAACGCTGAAAGCAGGTACACCAGGATAAAAGTCTTCAGATTTTTCGACTTCTAATGGTGCATCGTTAGTCTCAACCTGGAAACTGTCTAACTGAAATTTTTCAGATAGGTAGCGACTGACGGTTCTTAAACCATTTCCACACATCTTGGCTAAGCTACCATCAGCGTTAATGACGGTCATTTTTCCAAGATAATTTTCACTAGCATCGACCACTAAGAGTCCATCAGCTCCACCGAAGACATTCTCACAGATATTGATGGCTAGTTTACTTAATTGTGTTGGCGTCAGGGGAGTCTCTAACAGAGTTTGATCAAGGATAAAGAATGTATTTTCTGAACCATGTACTTTGAGAAGTTTTACCAATCTATTCACCTCATTAATTAAAAAATGTTTGATATATTTTCAAAACGGCCTTATCAGCGTCATTCTCTTGAATGCCAATCATGATTGAGATTCTTGAGGCGCCCTGATTGATCATATGAACAGCAATGTTGTTTTCGGTTAACGAATCAATGATTTCACCAATCGTGTTAACATTGTGGGCGATGCCTTCGCCAACTACCATAATAATGGCATAGTCATCGATCCATTCCAAATAATCAGGCTTTAATATTTCTCGGACATCGTGGCAAAGATGGTCAATCGTTGTCTTATTCAACTTTGTGCGGTCAAAAATAACGGTCAAATCATCGATTCCGGAAGGCATATGTTCATAAGAGATATTGTATTTATAAAATATTTGCAATAACTTCAAAGTAAAACCGACTTCTTTGTTTAACAAGTATCGATGGATATAGAGAGCTGAAAAGCGTTTGGAACATGCAATACCTGTAATTTGATTAGCTGGGTCGAACAAAAACTGTTCAGGAACGATTAAAGTTCCATCGGCTGATGGATTATTGGTATTTTTGACATTGACTGGTACTTGGCCTTCAACAGCGGGGATAATGGCCTCATCTTGAAAAACAGAGAAACCTGCATAAGACAATTCTCTCATTTCTCGATAGGACATTTTTTTGATAGCCTGAGGATGTTTTACAACGTGATTATTAGCTGCATAAATTGCGTCAACATCGGTAAAGTTTTCATATAAATCAGCTTGAAATCCCCGACTGAGTAATGCTCCTGTGATATCAGATCCACCACGGGCAAAAGTACAAATTTGACCGTTAGTGTTGTAGCCAAAGAATCCAGGTACCACGACGCGTTTGTCAGTTGGTAGTTGCAGGCTAGCAAGATTAGCATAAGTTTGCGGTGAGATATCAGCATCGTTAGCTTGTCCATGAACAATGATTCCTGCTGTCTTAGGGTCAATCATTATTGATGGAATTTGTTGATTATTGAGGACGGCATTTAAAACGATGGCATTGAGATATTCACCATGAGCCTTAAAGGCTGCCAGCAAGTAATCATTGTTTTCAAAATCAATCGTAGCTAAATCAATCAGTATCTTTCGTAATTTAGAAATAACTGAGTTATCCAGTTTAAAATAATCACAAATTTGATGATATCTTGAGATAATCTGTTTGAGAATATTGGTAGAGTCTTCATTCAAAATGACAGAATTAGCATATTCGATCAATAAATCTGTCACCTTGATATCGTTAAGCGAACGTTTACCAGGGGCCGATGTAACGATCACTTTTCTTTCCGGATCATCTTTAATAATCTTTACGACCTTTGCAAATTGTTCACCAGTAGCGAGGGAACTTCCCCCAAACTTAACGATTTTCATGTAATACACCCCTAAAATTAAATAGTTTTTAATGATGAGTTTATCATTAACTTTAGTTATGACAAGGGAAAAAGACTGAAAAAATATAAAAATGAGAAAATTACTAATATTACTTGACTGATTATGAGGGTTGTTATAATCTAATAATCAATAAAAGAGGTCGCAATCGACATCAGTAAATAAGGGAGCTTCTGTAAGAGCTGTGAACTTATTGAAAGGGGAGATTGCCGAAGCGTTGGACTTTACAGAGTTCAACAAGCTGGGGCGTATTAACAAGAGAATACGAACTGTCGTGGCTAAAAAGTCGGTCACGGTGAGCTTATGACAAGTCGGATGCAAATTAATTTGTGGATCTCTTTGTTGTAAAGCAAAGGGATCTTTTTTTATCAAAAGGAGCATTTTCTATGAAAATAAACAGTTTAGATAGCTATGAAGGACATTTGATGATTGGTGGGGTCGATAGCGTTGAATTGGCCAAAAAATACGGTACGCCACTGTATATTTTTGATATTGAAAAGGTTCGTGCCGAGATCAACAAATATAAAGAAGCTTTTGTCGCCAATCAATTAAAGTATCAAATCAGTTATGCTAGCAAAGCATTTGCAGTCAAAGCTATCTATCAAGTGATGGCACAGGAGAATGTGCACGTTGATGTCGTTTCAGGCGGCGAACTACAAACGGCCTTAGAAGCCGGATTTCCAGCGGATAAGATCAGTTTTCATGGAAATAATAAAACTTTTGAAGAATTAGTTATGGCGGTACAAAATCAAGTTGGAGTAATTATTTTAGACAATTTTTTAGAGATTGAATTACTTTCACGTATTTTAAAAACAGACCATACCAAAATCAAAGTTATGTTGCGACTGACTCCAGGAATTTCAGCACATACCCATAAGTACGATCAAACCGGACAAGTTGACAGTAAGTTTGGCTTTGATGTCGAATCTGGGCAGGCTAAACGAGCCTTAGAGTTAGTTTTAAAAGATCCTAATATGGAAATGCTGGGAATTCACGCACATATCGGGTCACAGATTTTTGGAACGCAAGGTTTCGTCTTATTGGCAAAAAAGATGGTAGAGATTGCTAAGAGCTTCCAAGCAGAATTTGATTATTGGCCAAAAGTAATTAATCTAGGCGGTGGTTTTGGTATTCGTTATAACGATGACGATGACCCAATTGCTCCGAAAGTCTTTATTCAACAAATTGCTGCGGAATTGAAGAAGGATTGTCAGCAAGTGCCTGAAATTTGGATCGAACCAGGAAGATCGATCGTTGGTCCTGCAGGATATACGTTGTATACAGTCGGTTCGCGAAAAGATATTCCCAACTTAATCTCGTATTTATCAGTCGACGGAGGGATGGGAGATAATATTCGTCCCGCTTTATATCAAGCTAAATATGAAGCTGTGGTCGCAAATAAATTGAATCAGCCCATTAAGGAAACGGTTCATCTTGCTGGTAAGTACTGTGAGTCAGGTGATATTTTGATCGATCAATTACCAGTTCCGCAAACACAGCCGGGTGATATCATCGCTGTATTAGCTACTGGAGCTTACGGTTATTCTATGGCAATGAATTACAATCGCAACCCCAGACCAGCAGTAGTTTTCGTCGAAAATGGCGAGGATAAGTTAGTCGTCAAACGTGAAAGTTTGCAAGATTTAACTAGACTTGATTTGGATTATTAATGGAGGATTTAAGATGGCAAAGATGAATGCACGAGAAATTATTGATTATATAGGAAATTCTAAGAAAACTACTCCGGTAAAAGTTTATTTGCAAGAGGATGTTACTTCGATAACTTTTCCCCCAGAAATAAAGGTTTTTCGAAATAAAGATTTTGCCATTTTGATTGGTGACTATCAAGTAATTGAACCAATCTTAAGAGCACATCATTTTAATGATCCATATGTGGAAACAATCGGTCAAAATACTGGCGTACCCATGCTAGATATTAAGAATGTCAACGCTCGGATTGAACCGGGTGCAATCATTCGTGATCAAGTGACTATTGGTGATAACGCCGTTATAATGATGGGTGCAGTTATTAATATTGAAGCCGAAATCGGTGCTAAGACGATGATCGATATGGGAGCAGTTCTCGGTGGTCGTGCTATTGTTGGAGAAAATTCTCACATTGGTGCTAATGCAGTGTTAGCTGGCGTGGTTGAACCTGCTTCCGCTAAACCAGTTAAAGTCGGTAATAATGTCGTTATCGGAGCTAATGCAGTCGTTCTCGAAGGTGTTGAAGTTGGCGATAATGCCGTTGTAGGTGCTGGTGCGGTAGTGACCAAAGATGTAGCTGCAGGGAGTGTTGTTGCTGGTGTTCCCGCCAAAATCCTCAAAGTTAAAGATCAAAAGACAACTGACAAGACTAAAATCGAAAGTACTTTAAGGAAGTTGTAATTATGGCTCTAACGACAGGACAATTGATTCAAATCAGACGACACTTGCATTCGATTCCGGAGCTAGCGATGCAAGAAGTTAAAACACAGGCCTATCTTTTACAAGTTATTCAAGCGATGGATCAAAACTTTTTACACGTAAAAACTTTTTCACAATTGCCAACGGCCATTTTAGTTAGAGTTGATGGTTCTAAACCAGTTAGAAACATTGGGTATCGTTGTGACATGGATGCTTTACCGGTAACTGAAACCAACGAATTCGATTATCGTTCGACTAATAACGGCGTGATGCATGCTTGTGGTCATGATATTCATATGACTGTGGCCTTAGGAATCTTGAATTATTTCAGTCAACATCAACCAATTGATAATTTAATTTTCTTTTTTCAACCAGCAGAAGAAAGTCAAAGTGGTGGCAAAATTGCCTATGATTTAGGTGCTTTTAGTGGCAAATTTCACGTTGATGAGTTCTATGGCTTACATGATAATCCGGATTTAAAGGCTGGTGTCATTGGTTGTCGTAAGGGAACATTGTTTGCAGGGACAACTGAAGTAGATGTGACTATTCACGGTAAGAGCGGTCATGCCGCTTATCCTCAATTGGCTACTGACAGTATTGTGATTGCAGCCAATTTTATCAACCAAGTGCAAACGATTGTTTCCAGAAATGTTGATCCAACCAAATGTGCCGTGATCACCTTTGGGCAAATGCAAGCTGGTGTGATCAGAAATGTGATTGCTGGTGAAGCTAAGCTGTACGGTACGATTAGAGGATTAACTCAAGAAATGATTCTATTTGTCCGCAAACGGCTCAAAGAAGTGGCCGCTGGTTTAGAGCAGTCCTTTGATTGTTCAATCTCAGTGGCATACAACCAAGGCGGATATTATCCGGTGGAAAATGATCCGACAACGACTAAGCGTTTGATTGACTTTATGAAACAAGCGGCTGATATAACTTTTGAAGAAACAAGTCCTAAAATGACTGGTGAGGATTTTGGCTATTTGATACATAAGATTCCAGGTACGATGTTTTGGCTCGGGGTTGACAGCCCAGCTGCATTACATTCAGCTGATTTTTTACCGAAAGAAGCAGCGATTGAAAAAGGTGTCGCAGCAATTGTTGAATTTTTGAAATATCGAATGAATTTGGAGGAAGCGTAATGAATGACGAGATCGATTTAATGACGGCAATCATCACCCCATTTGATGAGGAAGGAAAAATTGATTATCAAGCTTTAAAAAAACTGACGGAACATTTACTTTCCACAGGTACTAAAGGGTTTGTCGTTGGTGGAACTACTGGAGAAACGCCAACTCTGTCAGAAGCAGAAAAATTACAGCTTTATCAAAGATTCGTCGAAATAGTTGCAGGACGGGCACCTATTATTGCTGGTGCTGGAAGTAACAGTACTGAAGGTACGATTGATTTTATAAAGAAGTTGGCTGAAATTGATGGTATTGAGATGGCCCTGGTAGTAGTGCCTTATTACAATAAGCCTAATCAAAAGGGGATGGTGGCTCATTTTGAAACCGTAGCTAAACATTCACCATTACCAATCATGATTTATAACATTCCAGGTCGTACGGGAGTATTGATGGAGAAAGAAACCGTCGTACAACTGTCAAAGAATAAAAACATTGCCGGTATTAAACAATGCAATACGTTGGAAGATTTGGAATACATTGTTGAACATGTTGACCAATCATTTGATGTGTATAGCGGTGAAGATGGTCAGGCCTTATTTGCTAAGGTTATCGGAGCGAACGGCGTTATATCGGTAGCTTCACATATCTTTGGAAATGAAATGACAGAAATGTATCAATCGCTTGAAGATGGCAACTATCGCATAGCTGGTCAAATTCAACGTCAATTGACACCTAAGATGAATGCTTTGTTCATGTATCCTTCGCCTTCACCAGTCAAAGCTGCCTTGAACCGCTTAGGCTTTAAGGTTGGCGGTTGTCGTTTGCCAATCTTATCACTCGATAAGGATGAACAAGAACAACTATTTAAAATTTTGGACATTTAGAGGAGTAATTTATGCGAAAAGTAATCATTTCTGGATTTAACGGTTCGATGGGTCAAAAAACAGTTCAAATGGTTGAACAAGCTACCGATTTAACTTTAGTAGCAGGCTATAATCCAAATTTGAAAGATCTGAATCCACAAAGTTATGGACTTTCACCAGACGTAAAATTATTTAACAAACTTGAAGATATTACTGAAACTGCCGATATTTGGATTGATTTTTCCATTCCTAGTGCTGTTTTTGAAAATACTAAATTTGCGATTGAACACGGAATTAGACCAGTCGTAGGAACAAGTGGTTTGAGTGAAAGCCAAGTTAAAGAACTCCAAAAACTAGCTAAGACAAAACAACTCGGTGGGATCATCGCTTCTAATTTTGGACTATCGGCCGTGTTGATGATGAAATTTGCAGCGGTGGCCGCTAAATACTTTAGTCAGGCGGAAATAGTAGAAAAGCACCATGAGGATAAAATCGATGCTCCTTCGGGAACAGCCCTCAATACAGCTCGTTTGATTTATCAAGCCAGAGGACACAATCAAGTGGATTCTGCTTCGACTGATCCATTAGGAACTCGTGGCGGTGATTATCATGGTACGAAGATCCATGCCTTAAGATTACCCGGTTTTGTTGCCGATGAAGAAGTAATTTTTGGTGGAACTGGTGAGACCTTAACCATTTCGCAAAGTACCACTGATCGTGTAAGCTTCATGACTGGAGTCAAACTGGCAATTTCCGAAGTTGTTGAACAAGATCATTTAGTAATTGGTCTTGAAAATGTTATTTAGATTTTCACTAAAAAGATTAAAAAATATCTAATATTAAATGCTATTTTGTTATATGATTAGATTACATAAAATTTAAGGAGTGTTGAAGAATGCCAGAATTAGATGCATCAGTTAAGAATGTTGTTAATGAAACAATCGCCCCTATGGGACGATCAAAAATTAGAGAATTTGCCGAAAAATTTGCCAAAATCCCTGGATTAATCAAATTAACGTTGGGTGAACCTAATTTTAACGTTCCCGAACACATTAAAGCGGCTGCAATTGAAAGTATCACTGAAAATGAATCTCATTACTCTGATCAAAAGGGATTCTTAAGCTTAAGAAAAGCTATTTCAGATTATTTGAACAAACAATTTGATCTGCAATATGATCCAGAATCGGAAGTTATTGTTACGATTGGTGCTACAGAAGCTATTTTTGACTCATTAGCTGCCATTATTAATCCTGGTGACAAAGTTATTATTCCTACACCAACTTTTGCTTTATACATTCCCATCGTGAAGATCCTAGGCGGAATTCCAGTTCAAGTTGATACGACGGCTGATGGTTTCCGTCTGACTGGTGAGCATTTGGAACAAGTTATCCAAGCTCAAGGTCCAGATTCTGTTAAAGCATTGATGTTGAATTTCCCTGGTAACCCAACTGGATTTGTTTATTCAGAATCAGATCTGCAAGAAATCGTTGATGTGGTAAAAGATAAGAATATGTTCGTAATTTCAGATGAGATCTATGCCGAATTAACATATGGGCATAAACACTTGTCATTAGCTAAATTAATGCCTGGTAAAACAGTTTTGATCAATGGTTTGTCTAAGTCTCACGCTATGACAGGTTATCGAATCGGCTATATTGCAGCTCCTAAAGATTTTGTTGAACAAGCTAATAAAATGCATGCCTTTACAGTCACAGCGCCTTCTAACCCAGCTCAATTCGCAGCTGAGGAAGCTTTGGCAAATGGAATCGATGACCCAATCGAAATGCGTGATATTTATCAACAACGTCGAGATTATCTAGTAGAACAACTCAATGATCTGGGTTATGAAACACCAATGCCTGAAGGAGCATTTTACACTTTCTCAAAAATTCCTGAAAAGTATCATTTAACTTCAGTTGAATTTGCCAATAAATTAGCTGAAGAGGGCTTAGTTGGAGTAACTCCTGGTGTGGCTTTTGGTGAAGGTGGCGAGGGTCACTTTAGAATTTCTTACGCTGCTTCGATGAAAGATATTCAAGAAGCAATGAAACGTTTACGCGTCTTTACAGAGAGTTTATTAGAGACGGTTGAATAATTAGTGCTTGTTTAATTAGCTATTAATAATTTTTATAGTTTGACGTTGAGAACAAAGGCTGGGAACAGACCTTAGTAAAAGAGTTTCAACTTTAGTTGCTTAGCAAGTTAGAAATGTTCCTAAAAACTCGTAATTTTAAAGACGAGTAGTTCACAAATTATTACTAAGGGATGAATTTTTATGAGTGGATATACAGTAGCAATTTTAGGTGCCACCGGTGCAGTCGGGACACGATTGATTCAACAATTAGAACAGTCGACAATTCCAGTTTCCAAAATTAAATTGTTGGCATCTTCTCGTTCAGCTGGTAAAAAGCTTCAATTCAAAGATCAAACAATTACCGTTGAAGAAGCAAAACCAGAGTCGTTTGCAGGTGTTGATCTAGTTTTGGCCTCTGCCGGGGGAGCGGTTTCTAAGAAATTGTTACCAGAAGCGGTCAAACGTGGTGCCGTCTGTGTCGACAATACGAGTGCTTTTCGAATGGAAGAAGATGTACCGTTAGTTGTTCCTGAAGTCAATGAAGCTGCTTTATATCAACATCATGGAATTATCGCTAATCCCAATTGTTCCACGATTCAAATGATGGTTGCTTTGGAACCGATCAGAAAAGCTTTTGGACTCAAACAGATTATCGTTTCAACTTATCAAGCCGCTAGTGGTGCAGGTCAAAGTGCTTTGCAGGAATTATATGATCAAGCTCAAGACTATCTAGATCACAAGCAGATGAGTGCCGAAATCTTCCCTACTAAGGGTGATAAAAAGCACTATCCTTTAGCCTTTAATCTCTTGCCACAAATTGATGTCTTAGAAGATAATTTATATTCTCATGAAGAGTGGAAAATGATTCATGAGACCAAGAAGATCATGCTTGGTGATATGAATTCGCCAGAGATAAAAGTCACCGCTACTTGCGTTAGAGTGCCGGTACCGATTGGCCATGGCGAATCAATTTATATTGAAGTAGCAGATAAGTCAGCAACTGTTGAACAAATTAGACAATTGATCAGTGATGCTCCAGGAGCCGTTTTACAAGATGATCCAACACAACAAGTTTATCCACAGCCAATCAATGCGGTTGGCAGTCGTGACACTTTCGTCGGGCGTATTCGTCCCGATTTAGAAAATCAAGGTGCATTCAATATGTGGGTTGTTTCTGATAATTTGTTAAAAGGAGCTGCTTGGAATACAGTTCAAATTGCGGAAAGATTAGTCGCAGATGATTTAGTTCGTAACAAATAAAAAATATGGGACACATTAATTAGACTGTGTTCCATATTTTTTTTGCTATATCTGTTAAAATGTTTAAAGACATTTAAATTCAGGTGAAAAAAATGAAGCGAATAATGAGTTTCTTTAACGAAGGTGCCTTGGACCTCTTGGCCAATGGTGGCGTCGCAATACCGTATTTTTTCTGTTTAACTTTATATAATCAAAATAAGAGTATTTTCAACTATGCATTACCATTTTTAATGCTCTATACTTTTCGAGCTTTGGGAATGTTGTTGACGACTTTTATTACTTTACCAGCCTCAACCATGTTGTCCTTTTCAAGTTTGTTCGGGGTGGTCGGTTCAATTTTTATTCTCGGAGCAGCTAATCCGTTCTTTGGCGTAATTGGAGGGGTCCTCTTGGGGCTTGCTTCCAGTTGGATCTGGCCATATTACTTGACGGTTCGGTCTCGGGGACAGATGGATAAAGAATTTAAATTTAATCGAATGCATACTTTATCGGTGTTAATAACTTTAGTTCTCCTTGTAGTGGTTCAGTTGATTGCTACGAAGACGAACTTCTTAAATCTGTCTTTTATTCTACTAGCTTTTCTATTTTTGGCAGCTTTAGTTGGTGGAATGAATATCACTCATCGATTAACTTTTTATCAAGGAATTCAAACTAAACAAAAGTTTCGGATTAATTCGTTCTTTAGTTTGATCGTGCTAGCCAGCTTAGTCATGTTGATCTTCATTATTCGATATACACGGCTCAAGGCAGTATCTCAAACGTTTGATCTACTCATTAGTGTCGTTGCCATTATGCTCTTTTTATTCTTAGCATATTATCAAATCGACATTCACAAAAAGATTTTTCCTTTGAGTTTAGTGGCCGTCAATCGTGGTGTCATCATGAATTACGTGATGTTATATTCGATTTTTGATAGTACGATCAGATTTGGCTTCAATACACTGATGCTAATTTATACGATTTATTTGTTAGGATTTGAAGCTGGTCCATTTCTATTGAAAAATCGTACTAGCTGGCGATATCCTCTATTGTTATTGGGACTTGTCTTAGCATTATTTAACTATACTTATTTCATTGGTTTATTATTATGTGCAATCTTTGTCGGAACTGATAATCGGATCTTAAACGATGCTTTATATAATCATCCTGACTTAGATTCTGAACGAGCCTTTTTGATCAAGTATCAACTTTCTTGCGTGGGGAATGTTTCTCAACAATTAGTTTATATGACAACGATTTATTTCATCAGTTATTTTACAAAAATCAATGCTTTAGGCTTCTTTAATGCCAGCGTTACTAAAGGACCTACGGATGGAGTTTTATACGGAGTCCACATTTTTATTACAACAATTGTATTTATTTATGCTGCGGCGACATTTTATTTTGCCCGAGATAAAGAGTAATAAGACCATTACAACGTTATGATTCGAATTTACTAAACTTTTTTTGAACATGAACATCTGTTGTGGAGGCAAATGGTTTGGTTCACTATAACGCTGTTTTGTGAATCAGTCGGCGATATGAATTTATGAAAATATAAATAAGACTACTATATATTGTGCTTGTGTGTTATATATAACACTTCATGATGTATTGGTAGCCTTATTTTTTTGTTTTATATTTTGTAGAATGAACTTGATCAATGACGATGATTTGATTTTTTTCAGATGGGGAGGAAAAAATATGACTTCAAAGCTGGATAATTTAATTGGGCTCCGAGTTGAAAAAAAGTGTGGAGTACAAACTGATTTTTATCCATATAAAATTGAATTTGTTCTAAATAAATTAGGATTAACAAGTCAACAAAAAAAGGCCTTGATTGAGAGTTTGGTCTCACAGCTTGGTGAATTTGATATGATTACAACTTCACAAATTCACAGGTTTATTTTGGAGAGTTTGGTCGCTGCTGGAGCAAATGATCAGGCACAAGCATATGAGAATTATTCACAACAGGATCAACTTCTTTTTGAGCAAGCGACTGATGTACAAGGCAATATTGAAAAACTTTTTGATCGTAATGAAGATATGGTTCACGAGAATGCTAATAAAGATAGTAATATTTTTAATACTCAGCGTGATTTAGAAGCCGGTGTTGCCAGCAGAGCTATGGGGTTAAAAATGTTGCCTGAAATTGTTGCAAAGGCGCATTTACGTGGCGATATTCATTGGCACGACCTCGATTATTCGCCAGTGACACCAGAAACTAATTGTTGTCTGATCGACTTTGATGAGATGTTAAGTCATGGTTTCAAGATTGGTAATGCTTGGGTCTCAAGCCCGCGTTCAATTCAAACGGCAACAGCTCAAATGTCGCAGATTATTGCTAATGTAGCTTCTTTGCAATACGGTGGTTGTTCCGCCAATCGAATTGACCAGTTATTAGCGCCCTATGCAAAACTCAATTATCAAAAGCATCTACAAGATGCTCAAAAATGGATTGCGGCCGATAAGCAAACTGCTTTTGCCTGTGAAAAGACTCAAAAAGATATTTATGATGCCATGCAGGCACTGGAATATGAGATCAATACGCTTTATTCCTCACAAGGACAAACTCCGTTTACGACAATCAATTTTGGCCTAGGTACTAATTGGATCGAACGAGAGATTCAAAAATCAATTTTAAAAATTAGAATCAAAGGTTTGGGTCAGGAACATCGGACAGCAATTTTCCCCAAGCTAACCTTTACACTCAAACGGGGACTGAATATGGAACCTGGAGATCCTAATTACGATATCAAAGAATTGGCTTTAGAATGTTCGACTAAACGAATGTATCCTGACCTATTAATGTACGACAAGATCAAGGAATTGACAGGTAGCTTTAAAACTCCGATGGGCTGTCGGTCTTTCTTACAAGGTTGGCAAGATGAATCTGGCAAAGAGGTCAATTCGGGTCGAATGAATTTAGGCGTTGTAACGGTAAACTTGCCTAGAATCGCTTTGGAAGCTAATGGCGACCAGAAATTATTCTGGCAAATTTTTGAGGAAAAGATGCGCATTTGTCATATGGCCTTGCAATACCGAATTGAAAGGACGAAACAGGCCAAACCGGAGAATGCACCGTTGCTCTATATGTATGGAGCTTTTGGCAAACGTTTAAAAAAGGACCAAAGTGTCGATGAATTATTTAAAAATCAACGTGCCACTGTGTCGTTAGGCTATATTGGTTTGTATGAAGTTTGTACGGCCTTTTATGGCGATAAGTGGGAAAATGATCCTTTGGCTCACGATTTTGCTGAACAAATTACTAAAGCTTTGCGGGAAAAATGCGATCAGTGGGCTGAAGAATCTGGTTATCACTACAGTCTGTACTCAACTCCAGCCGAATCTTTGACCGATACTTTTTGCCGTGATGATTTGAAAAAATTTGGTTCGATTCCCAACATCACGGAAAAAGAATATTACACCAATAGTTTTCACTTTGATGTGAGAAAGCATCCCACACCGTTTGAAAAATTGAGTTTTGAAGAAGTATTTCCCAAGTACGCTTCAGGTGGTTTTATTCATTACTGTGAATATCCCAATTTGCGACAAAATCCCAAAGCTTTGGAAGCAGTCTGGGATTGGGCTTATGATCATGTCGGATATTTGGGAACAAATACGGCCATTGATAAGTGTTTCAAATGCGGCTTTAATGGTGAATTCAATGCAACGGCTCGAGGTTTCGTCTGTCCCCAATGTGGGAATCATGATCCACAATTCTGTGATGTCGTAAAGCGTACTTGTGGTTATCTGGGCAATCCCCAGCAGCGGCCAATGATTCACGGACGACATATGGAAATTGCTTCACGGAAGAAGAATATGGATACGGAGATGATAAAACATGCGGCAAAATATGAGAGAGCCAAACAATCCGACTCCGCAAGAATGGTTGAGCGCGGACCACAGTCTTAAAAGAATTGCTGATTATAAACCGTTCAACTTTGTCGACGGAGAGGGGATTCGTTGCAGTCTCTATGTTTCAGGCTGTTTATTTAGATGTCCCGGGTGTTATAACGTTGCGGCACAGGATTTTCGATATGGGAAGCCTTATACACAAGAACTTGAAGATAGGATCATCCAGGACTTGAGCCAAAGCTATGTTCAAGGATTGACTTTATTAGGTGGGGAACCATTTCTAAATACTGAAGTCTGTCTATCGTTATGCAAGCGAATCCGGAAGGAATTTGGGCACAGGAAGGATATTTGGTCGTGGACAGGATATTCTTGGGATGAGTTGATGAAAGAGTCTGACGATAAATTAGAATTATTGTCGTTGTTAGACATTTTAGTTGATGGACGCTTTTTATTGAGAAAGAAGGATTTAACTTTGCAATTCAGAGGTTCATCTAATCAAAGAATAGTCGATGTCCAAAAATCTTTAAGACAACAGCAAGTAGTTATTTGGGACAAGCTAGTTAGATAAGGATTTCAACAGTTAAATTTTAAGGTTTGATGGTAGATATTTCAGTCTAAAAATATCTACCTTTTTCTTTGCCTTAAATTTGGCATTTTAATACAATTACACTTAAATGAGTTTCTTTCCAATTAAGCTAATTGCAGCAATAAGTTAAAAATCTACTTTTGTAGTCCGAATTAGGCCTTTATTTGAAATGATAATTAAATGAGAATCATTCCAAATAAGACTATCATTTTTTATTTAAAGCAGGTATAATCATGGTAAAGATATAATTATATTTGAGAGGGGTGTATATTTATGAACTCTGACAAAATTAAATTGTACGGTACTTTGACGATTGGGGTAATTGCCGCTATTTTGGAATTTGGTCTCCACATGGCAGGCTATGCCCAGTTGATCATCAGTATTTTGGGTTCGTTGTTAGCTTTGATAATGTTTGTTGACATGATCAAGGTCTTGAAGTCTGGTAACTTTGGGGTCGATCTGTTAGCAATCACTGCGATTGTGGCGACGATTGCCTTGGGTCAATACTGGGCTGGTTGGATTGTCCTCTTGATGTTGACCGGTGGTGATACTCTGGAAGAATATGCTGCCAACAAGGCCAAAAGCGAGCTGAAATCATTGCTGGATAATACACCTTCCAATGCTCACTTGCTTGAAAATGGCAATATCAAAGATATTGATATTGATGAAGTAAAAATTGGTGATGAATTATTGATTCGTCCCAAAGAACAAGTTCCCGTTGACGGTACGGTAATTGAGGGTGCTTCAGAAGTTGATGAATCTTCACTGACAGGGGAATCTGTACCGGTTAACATCCAAGAAGGTTCAGCGGTCATGTCGGGATCGATCAACGGTGAAAATCCCTTTAAAATTCAAGCGGAAAAAGTTGCCGCTGACTCTGAATACCAAGCAATTGTGAAGTTGGTTAAGGAATCGGAAACTCATCCCGCCAGATTCGTTCGTTTAGCTGATCGCTATGCGGTGCCTTTTACTTTGGTGGCATACTTGATTGCCGGCTTGGCTTGGTATTTTTCCAAAGATCCAGTTAGAATTGCGCAAGTCTTAGTTGTTGCTTCACCTTGTCCTTTGATTTTGGCGGCTCCAATTGCCTTTGTTTCGGGGATGAGTCGCACTAGCCGCAACGGAATCATTGTCAAGTCAGGAACGGCTTTGGAAAAGTTGAACTCTGCCAAAACAGTGGCTTTTGATAAGACGGGGACCATTACGCGTGGAAAATTAGTCGTCGATGAATTTAAGACTGCTAACAATTTTGGTAAAGATACTGTTGCCAGTTACGCAGCTTCAATTGAACAAAATTCCAGTCATGTTATGGCAGAAGCTATCGTCGATTACGCTAAGAATCAACAACTTCCATTGCATAATGCTCAAGATTTAAAAGAGGTTACAGCAGCTGGTATCATAGGAACCATTGAAGGCCATGTTGTTAAAGTCGGCCAAGGTGAATTCGTGACCGATGAAACAGTGGAAGAAGTTAAGGGTTCTGGTGTCTATGTCTCAATCGATGGCCAATATGCTGGGGTTTATAGCTTGTTAGATCAAATTCGTCCTGAAGCGAAGTCCACAATTGAGAAGTTAAAGAATTTTGGTATTAAAAATATCTTGATGATTTCCGGGGACAAAAAAGAAGCCACCGAAATGGTCGCTTCAGAAGTCGGAATTACAAAAGCATATCCTTCAAGTTTGCCCGCAGATAAAGTTAAAATTATCAGCAATTTGGATCAAGCATATCATCCAACTATTATGGTTGGTGATGGGGTCAATGATGCACCAGCACTGGCTTTAGCCGATGTTGGGATTGCGATGGGATATAAAGGGGCCAATGCTGCTAGTGAATCAGCGGATGCCGTTATTTTACAAGATGATTTGAGTAAGGTCAGCACAGCAGTAAAAATTTCTCACGACACGATGAAAATTGCCCGTGAAGCCGTTTTAATTGGTATTTTTATCTGTACTGCCTTGATGGTGATCGCTGCCTTTGGCTTTATTCCAACGATTTTTGGTGCTCTGTCTCAAGAAGTAGTCGATACCGTCGCAATTCTTTATGCATTGAGAGCTCGTAGCGATCGTCTATAACCAACCATGAGTTTCAAGATTCATATCACGTTTTGGCAATTTGGAAACATAAGGATTGCCTTCAACAATAAAACGCATATTTTTAGAAGTCCAGGGTTCCTTATTTTTCACGCCGATTCGAGGTGTGGCTAAAATATTTTGGGGAGTCTGGACTTTTTTGTCGGAAAAAATAAAGTTATTTTCATTCAACATAGTTCCAGACAGCGACTTATCTTTGATTCCAAAAGCGGCCATCCATTTTGCAGGTCCATTGGTTGTTTCAAAACCAGTACGATTGCGGTTCAATTCCATTTGTTCAAGGCCCTCAAGTGGTTCCAAAGCCCGAATCAAGATTCCGTTAGGAGTACCAGCTTTTTGAATACTGATATCCATGTCAAGCCAGCTGTGAATCGAATAAATATAAATAGTTCCTCCGGCTTGATAGAGTGGGTCGTTAGCATCAGTATGACGACCATTGTAACTGTGAGCCGCCATATCGATTGGTCCCAAATAAGCTTCCGTTTCTACAATTAATCCCGAAAAAGTTCCTTGGGCTGAGCGATACGTAAAGGTATGACCTAACATATCTTGAGCTAAGTCCATTGTTTCAGCTGATTCAAAGTAATTTTGCACATTAAAAGTCTATTATCCTCCTATTTTTTGAAAAGATTCAAAAAAATTGAAAAAAAAGCTTGCTACACCTTTATTATTATTGTATTATATTTCTTGTGCTTGAGAGAGCGCAACAACAAATTAGTTATATGACTCCTTGGTCAAGTGGTTAAGACACCGCCCTTTCACGGCGGTAACATGGGTTCAAATCCCGTAGGAGTCATTTTGGAGGATTAGCTCAGCTGGGAGAGCATCTGCCTTACAAGCAGGAGGTCACAGGTTCGATCCCTGTATCCTCCATTCCAAAAACACTTTGATGATATCAAGATCAATTCTTGATATCATTTTTTTTTGCAATTAAAAAACGCTATTGAAAATTCCAATAACGTTTATTATTATATTATCAAAATTAGATTGCCAATGACACGGTAGAAGAGATTTGTTTGTGTAAAATGTTGATATTTTTTCAACAGACACATGCTGACAACGAACAAGATAATAATTAGCGTCGTCCATAGATTGATATAATTTAGCAAGAATAAGAGAAAACACAAAACTGAGATGGCCAATAATTCGCCATAATCCAATTTAGTTCCGTTAAAGTAATTGATCAGGACCGTTGCCAGATTGACTAGCAGCAAGGGAATGATGAAGTTGACCGAAATAAAATGCATGTAGTTGAAAGCCAAGGCGGTTGAGATGAAACTAGGAACAATAAAATCTTTAACTAATGAAACTAAATTTTGATAATTTTCAGGTAAGTAGCGTACTAGGTATAAGAAAACTAATTGCGTAAAAACCAGAATTATCACGAGCGGATTCAACGAATGTAAGGCTAAGATCGCTAATAATAGGTAGAGTACGCTATAAAGAATATGAAAATATCGGTTGGGATTTAAATTTAAGAGATACTCTTTGTATATTGCCACCATAGCTACCATGATAATTAGATAACCATTAATTGAATAATTGTGTAGGTCATGTATAAAAATAAAGATGAATGGGAAAATATGATAACTGATGAACTCAATGAAAGATAGTAATATCTTTTTTGATTTTAACTTATCCATAGGCACTCCTTTGACTCATAAAAATATATTAATGTAGAAAAAGATTAACGTCAAACCGATTTTTTTCATGAAAATACATTTAGTTTGTGTTAACCTATTAAGAGGTTCCTGATGGGATCCTTTTTTTGTTTAAAGGAGAAGCCCTGTAACCGAAAAGGTGGAAAGAAAATGTCAAAAAATTATTTATTTACTTCTGAATCAGTTTCAGAAGGACATCCAGATAAAGTTGCTGATCAAATAAGTGATGCAATTCTCGATGCTATTTTAGCAAAGGACAAAGATGCACGTGTTGCTTGCGAGACAACTGTTACAACTGGTTTAGTGCTAGTTGTTGGTGAAATTTCAACTTCTGCATATGTTGATATTCAAAGTGTTGTACGTAAAACAATTACCGATATTGGCTATGATGGTGAAAATCCTGGCTTTAATGGTAATAGCTGTGCCGTATTAGTTGCACTAGATGAACAATCTCCTGATATCGCCCAAGGTGTTGATGATGCCTTAGAAGATCGTGGTAACGATGATAAAGATCCTTTGGATCAAATCGGTGCCGGCGACCAAGGTTTTGTTTTCGGGTTTGCTACTAACGAAACAAAAGAGTTCATGCCATTGCCAATTTCATTAGCTCATAAGTTAATGAGAAAAACTGCTGAAGTCAGAAAAAACGGAACGATTCCATACTTAATGCCTGATGCAAAGTCACAAGTTACTATCGAATATGATGAAAACGATCATCCAGTTCGTGTTGATACAATTGTTTTAAGTACTCAACACAAAGCTGAGGCTAGTTTGGAACAAGTTCAAAAGGACATCAAACAATATGTGATCGACGAAGTTGTGCCTAAGAACATGCTCGATGACAAGACTAAGATTTTGATCAATCCTACGGGACGTTTTGTTATCGGTGGTCCAGAAGGCGATTCCGGATTAACTGGCCGTAAAGTCATCGTTGATACATACGGTGGATTTGCCCGTCACGGTGGCGGTGCCTTTTCAGGTAAAGATGCTACTAAAGTCGATCGTTCAGCAAGTTATGCTGCTAGATATATCGCTAAGAACCTTGTCGCTGCTGGAGTAGCGGCCAAAGTCGAGATTCAAATTGCCTATGCCATTGGTGTGGCAAGACCAGTTTCAATTCATGTGGATACATTTGGTACTAGTGACTTCTCCGAAGAACAAATTGAATCAGTTATCAATAAGTTCTTCGACTTACGTCCCCTAGGTATCATTAAAATGCTTGATCTACAAAGACCAATTTATAAGAAGACGGCCGCATATGGTCACTTCGGACGTACAGATATCGATTTACCATGGGAAAAACTTGATAAAGTAGATGATATTAAGAGTTTCTTGAAAATTTAATCGGTGATTACAGAGGCGTTCTTTAAAGTTTAACTTTAGGGAAGGTCTCTTTTTTTATGGAGGGAATTAATTAATGGCACGAAAAAATCAATCAAATGTGGTGATCGTAACGATTGCTGTATTTATCGCAACATTTATGACGGCAATTGAAGGAACGATTGTTTCGACCGCTATGCCGACTATTATCGGGAGTTTGCACGGAGTCAGCTTGATGAATTGGGTTTTCTCAATTTATTTATTGATGACTGCTGTAGCAACGCCAATTTACGGAAAGTTATCTGACGTTGTAGGCCGAAAACCAGTTTTATTGATTGGTTTAGTGATTTTCGTTATCGGTTCAACTTTGTGTGCGATGTCGAATTCAATGTTAACTTTGATTTTGGCTCGTGTGATTCAAGGTATCGGTTCAGGGGCAATCCAACCATTAACTTTTACGATCATTGCTGATATTTATCCGTTAGAGAAACGCGCTCGGGTTCTAGGTTTGAATGGTTCAGCTTGGGGAATCGCGGCAGTTATTGCACCGCTATTAGGTGGTTTTATCGTTGAAAAGTTGAGCTGGCATTGGGTCTTTTTGATCAATTTGCCAGTGGGTTTGATTACGATTGCTTTGATATGGATTTTCTTTAAAGAAGAGAAAACAGAACACGAAAAAATTAAGATCGATTATTTAGGAACAATCTTGTTGATTTTAGTTTTATTACCACTGATGTTAGCTTTACAAAGTCTTGGTACAAGCAGTTTGTTGCTTCCTTTGGGATTAGTGGCAGTTTCAATTATTTCCGTATTTATCTTTATCAAAGTTGAAAAACGGGTCCAGGATCCAATCTTGCCGCTCGAATTGTTCAATAATAAGACTTTCGTCATTCAGAATATCTTAGCGCTATTGGTCAGTGGTTTCTTAATTGGTTTTGAAGCTTATATTCCCACTTGGATGCAAGGAATTTTAGGCTTGAGTCCTTCGATGGGGGGATTTGCGGTCACACCTAGTTCGATCATTTGGATTTTTGGATCATTTTGGGCAGGAACGTTGATAAAAAAAATGGCACCCAACCGTGTCATTTACATTAGTTTATTCTTTTTAGCAATCGCTAATGGTTTATTGTTGGCCGCCGGTCCTACTACGCCATTTTGGTACTTCTGTTCACTAGCAGCTGTTGCCGGTTTAGGATTTGGTTTGACGATCACGACTACGACGGTAACTGCTCAGACAGTTGTTGATCCAGAAAACGTCGGTGTTGCTACTAGTTTTAATACTTTATTGCGTACAATTGGTCAATCAATGATGGTGTCAGTCTATGGAATTGTCCTAAATGCCGCTTTGGCTAAAGGTGCCGCCGAAAATAAGAATATTACCGTTGATATGATGAATAAATTGATCGATCCACAGACGGCTAATTCCTTGCCACATCAGCTTTTACCCAAAATGCGACAAATTCTTTTTTCTGGATTGCACAACATTTACCTTGTAACTTTAGTATTATTAGTATTGGGTTTAGTTCTTAATGCCTTTGAGTGGAAGAATAAAAAGGTTCTGGGATCTAAATAATAGTGTGTTGAAAGTTACTACAGTAGCTGCCAGAAGATATCCGCCGAGGACATCGCTAGGGTAGTGAACACCTAAGAAGATACGACTATACCCGATTAGGATGACTAACAAAATACATAATGTACTAATGATCAGTTTTGAACTCAACTTTTTGAAGATGAATAAGCTGATAATTAAAATAGAGATATAGAGGGCAAATGAGCTAGCAGAGTGACCGCTTGGAAAACTATATCCACCGGCCGAAACGTAATGGGTATGACTGGGACGAGGACGATCGACTAGAGTTTTGATCAAACTGTTCAAACTCGAGATGACAACTTTGTTGACAACGAGGAAGATTCCGGCATAATAATATCTTTTTATTATTAATAATAGAAAGAAAATTGCGGCGATGGCGATGGTTGGATAAGTATCTCCAAGATTGGTGAGTGGTCTAAAAAAGCTCAAGCTGAAATTGTTGTGATGATAAATTTGATTAATCAAAGTATTATCAAAATTTTTAATTAAATTTGTCTTTAAAACAACATTGAAGGTCCAAAATATAAAGATAATTAATAAAAGTGTATTTAAGATAGATAATTTTTGAATTTTTTTCATTATTATTTGTCTCACTATTGTTTAAGTTTTTATTAAGAAATATAATAAAGTATAAGGATCTTTAGGAGAGTTGATATCTATGATTATGACACGTCGTGAACGTAAAATCGAAGATAGTCGATTGACTAGATTAAATAATAAAAAACTAAAGAATGCAAACTTGCGCAAAAACTTAACTATTTTGGGTTCAAGTATGTTTGTGGGGGCTGTCGTTGCTGAAGTTGCAAATGTTTCTGTCGCAACACCTGTTAAAGCTGAGGCTTTGTCAGTTAACAATTTGTTGAATCAAAATGCTGCTGTGGTTACTACACCAGTTACTTCTAAAGGTGCGGGAGATCAACAATTTCTCGATTACATTGGCAATTCTGCCCGTAAATTAGCGGCAAATAACGACCTCTATGCTTCAGTTATGATTGCTCAAGCAATGGTCGAAAGTGGATGGGGTACTAGTGGCCTTGCTAGTTCACCTAATTACAATCTCTTTGGTATCAAAGGTGATTATAAAGGTGAATCAGTCAATATGGGTACTCAAGAGGATGATGGAACTGGCAATCTTTATTCTATCAACTCTAACTTCAGAAAATACCCATCATATAAAGAATCACTTGAAGACTATGTATCGTTGCTTCGTGGTGGAACTTCTGGCAATACCCAAATGTATGCTGGTGCTTGGAAGAGCAATACCAAGTCATATGAAGATGCTACGAAGTATTTGACAGGTCGTTATGCAACCGATACAACATACGGTGACAAGTTAAATAGTATGATTGAAAAGTACAACTTGACTCAATATGATACACCGCTTGATAAAGATCAAACATACACTGTTGCTCAAGGTGATACTTTGCAATCAATCGCCGATAAATTCAATATGACGACTGATACCTTAATGTCCTTGAATAACTTGAAGTCAAACAATTACATCTACCCAGGTAAAGTTTTGACGGTTACACAAATTATCGGTTCCAATGGTCAAGCCTTGTCCACAAGTAACTTGAGTACCGCTGAAAATACTAATGATACTAATAATGTTGGCGACGCATATGGCAGTCAACAAGCACCAGTCGTAGTTCAAGATGAACGAAACGGTGTCAAGAAGTATGTTCCATCGGAAGATTCTGATTCCGATTCATCATCAATTAATGTTCAAAATGATTACTCAGATAATAATTCCAGTGATTCAGGTGATAATACTAAGTCGGTAACAGTTCAAAGCGGCGATACGATCGATTCGATTGCTTCACAAGCAGGTACTACGGTTAGCAACATTCGCCAATTGAATAACTTGAATTCCGATTTATTGGTTGTCGGCCAAAGATTATTGGTATAGAATATAACAAAACGGAAGTAGTAGAATATGAAGCGACTTTTCAGAAAGCGTATGGTGATGTGAATACGCAAGTCCTCATTTTCGAACTCGTCCACGAATGCTAGTCGCTGAACTTTAAGTAAGTGACTACGTTTAATCCTCGTTAAGGATTTCAAGAGTCGTGCTATATTTTAGTACGGAACTTAGGTGGTAACGCGATAACTCGTCCTATGATTAATTATAATCATAGGACTTTTTTTGTAGGAGGAAGAATATGTACAATCACAATACGGTAGAAAAGAAATGGCAAAAGTATTGGAAGGAAAACGATACTTTTAAGACAACAACAGATCCAGACAAGAAGAACTTTTATGCTTTGGATATGTTCCCATACCCATCAGGTCAAGGTCTACACGTCGGACATCCTGAAGGCTATACAGCAACAGATATTATTGCTCGAATGAAGCGTGCTCAAGGTTATAATGTTTTGCATCCAATGGGTTTTGACGCTTTTGGGTTGCCTGCTGAACAATATGCTTTGAATACTGGTAATAATCCAGCTGACTTTACGGAAAAGAATATTCAAAACTTTAAACGTCAAATCAATTCACTTGGTTTCTCATATGATTGGAACCGTGAAGTTCGTACAACTGATCCAGAATTCTACAAGTGGACACAATGGATTTTTGAACAGATGTACAAAAAAGGCTTGGCTTATGAATCAGAAACTCTCGTTAACTGGTCACCTGATTTAGGTACCGTAGTAGCTAATGAAGAGATTATTGATGGTAAAACTGAACGTGGTGGCTTCCCAGTTGTTCGTAAACCAATGCGTCAATGGATGCTTAAGATTACAGCCTATGCTGACCGTTTGTTGGATGATTTAGATGATATTGACTGGCCTGAAAATATCAAAGAAATGCAAAGAAACTGGATCGGCCGTTCCGTTGGAGCTCAAATTACTTTCGATATTGCCGATAGCGATGATTCAGTTAATATCTTTACTACAAGACCAGATACGATCTTTGGTGTAGAATATATGACCTTGGCCCCAGAACATAAATTAGTTGATAAGATTACGACACCTGAACAAAAAGCCGCAGTTGAAGCTTACAAAGAAGAAGTTTCTCATAAGTCTGATTTGGACCGAACAGATTTGAATGATGAAAAGACGGGTGTCTTCACTGGTGCTTATGCGATCAATCCTGTTAATGGTAAAAAGATTCCGGTTTGGATCTCAGATTATGTCTTAGTCACATACGGAACTGGTGCCGTTATGGCCGTTCCAGCTCATGATGACCGTGATTTTGCCTTTGCCAAGAAGTTTAATTTACCAATGACTCAAGTTATTGAAGGTGACTTGGATAACGGAGCAATCACTGGTGATGGCAAGCACATCAATTCTGATTTCTTAGATGGATTGAACAAAGAAGATGCTATTCAACGAGCTGTCGAATACTTTGAAGATAAAGGTTTTGGTGAAAAGAAAGTTAATTATCGCTTGCGTGATTGGGTCTTCTCCCGTCAAAGATACTGGGGTGAACCAATTCCGGTTATTCATTGGGAAGATGGTACAACATCACTTGTTCCTGAAGATGAATTACCACTTAAATTACCAGCGGACTCAGATATTAAACCATCTGGTACTGGTGAAAGCCCATTAGCTAACTTGACCGATTGGGTCAATGTAGTTGATAAGAATGGCCGAAAAGGTCGCCGTGAAACTAATACCATGCCACAATGGGCTGGTTCATCATGGTACTACTTGAGATATATTGATCCACATAATGATAAAGAACTAGCTGACTACGACTTGTTGAAACAGTGGTTACCAGTTGATCTATATATCGGTGGTGCTGAGCATGCTGTTCTTCACTTGTTATACGCTAGATTCTGGCATAAAGTATTGTATGACTTGGGCGTAGTTCCAACTAAAGAACCTTTCCAAAAGCTATTTAATCAAGGAATGATCCTCGGTAAGGGTCATGAGAAGATGTCTAAGTCAAAAGGTAACGTTGTTAATCCTGATGACGTAGTTGAACAATATGGCGCTGATACTTTAAGAACTTATGAAATGTTCATGGGTCCTTTGGATGCATCAATTGCCTGGTCTGAAAACGGTTTGTCAGGTTCAGCTAAATTCTTGGATCGTGTTTGGAACTTGTTCATCAACGATGACGATTACAGTACACTCAAGGATGACTATCTAACAGATTCTAACGATGGTAAACTTGATAAAGTTTATAATGAAACAGTTAAGAAAGTTACCGAAGATTACGATGCTTTGCATTTCAATACTGCCATTTCACAGATGATGGTCTTCGTTAATGAAGCTCACAAAGTCGATACAATGCCAAAGGCATACGCCGAAGGATTAGTTCAATTGTTGGCTCCAATTGCTCCACATATGATGGAAGAATTATGGAGTAAGTTTGGTCATACTGAATCAATTTCTTATGCCCAATGGCCTACATATGACGAAAAGAAATTGGTTTCTGACACCGTAGAAATTATTCTGCAAGTTAATGGTAAATTGAGAAATAAAGTCGAAGTTGCTAATGGTACACCTAAAGATGAATTAGAGAAATTAGCTCTTAATGATGAGAAAGTTCAAAAATTCATTGCTGATAAAAATGTTGTTAAAGTGATTGTAATTCCTAATAAGATCGTCAACATTGTTGTTAAATAATGAGAAAATAAAAAAAGGATTTCGGGAATTTCCGAAGTCCTTTTTTGATGGTCGAATGGCATCAAGCGTTGCCTATTTTGTAGAGTGTGTATAACTACTGATAATATATATTATTTTGAGGGAATTTCAATTCTTGAATAATTGCAAAAAGTGCCTATTAGGTGAGTGTATTAATAGAATTGTTGATCCATCCGACAGAAATATTTTAGCATGATTTGTTTTTAAAGACGCTTTACAATTTATGCAATCTGTCAAGTTAGCATAATGTTTTGGAAAATATATTGCTTTTTATTGAAATAAAGTGTAATTTAAAATTTTTAGGAAGATAACTTTGCTATAATTAAATGGATAGTTTTTAAGGTGGTGCAAGATTTGGGCGTAAACAATAGCCATGATAATGAAGAAGAAGTGTTGCCAGTCTTAGACCCAGAGGTTTCATCGAAAGATACCATGTTAAAAGGGTCAGCTTGGATGACAGCCGGTAGCATTTTTTCTCGAATTTTAGGTGCAATCTATATCATTCCTTGGATGGCATGGATGGGATCGTATTATCCAGCAGCTAATGCATTATTTGCGAAAGGGTATAATATTTACAGTTTGTTTCTGATTGTTTCAACAGCCGGAATTCCTGGCGCAATTTCGAAACAAATTTCACATTATAATGCACTGGATCAATATGCAACAGGTAATAAATTATTTAAACACGGTCTACGGATCATGACTTTCATGGGTGTGATCTTTGCCGCAATCATGTACTTTGGCGCACCGGTTTTAGCAACGATTTTTACTGATGGTGATCCACGAAGTATTCCAGTTATTAAGTCATTAGCGATTGCTGTTTTGATTATTCCTATTCTGAGTATCTTAAGAGGTTACCTGCAAGGATATTCTGATATGGCACCTTCTGCCATTTCTCAATTTATTGAACAGATTGCCCGTGTGATTTATATGCTTTTGGCAACTTATATCATTATGGTGGTTAATAAGGGCAGTTATATTAATGCCGTGGTCCAATCAACTTTTGCTGCCTTTATTGGAGCGGCTGTAGCGATTGGAATTTTGATCTTAGCCTTACTAAGACGATTACCAAAACTACGACAATTATCACAGAATGGTCAACCAGCAGCTGATGTGAATGAAAATAATTTCACCCGTGAAATTTTTCAACAAGCTTTGCCATTCATCATTCTCGATGCAGGGATTACTTTTTTCAATCTATTCGATCAATCAACCTTTAATCAATTCATGAGGATGTTTGTCAACGCTACAGGGGCACAGTTGGATAACTACTACTCTTTATTTGGTTTTCAAGCAAATAAATTGATTATGATTATCGTATCCTTATCGACTGCTATGGCTGTTACAGCCGTCCCAATTTTATCTGGCTTATATTCTAAAGGTAATAAGGAAAAAATTGAGGGTCAAATTTCCAATACGATTGAATTGTTCTTCTTCGTTATGATTCCTGCTTCATTAGGGATGTACGCCGTTGCACAACCGCTTTGGACGACTTTTTATCGTTATGATTCTTTAGGGGTCTTGATGTTACAATTCTCAGCAATTATCTCCATATTGCTAGGATTGTTCACGGTTTTGTCAGCCGTTTTGCAGGCGTTATATCGTAACAGACTAGCTATCAAATACTTTGTTTATGGCTTCCTGGCGAAAGTCGTTGCTCAATTGCCAATGATTTGGCTATTTCATGAATTTGGACCATTAGTAGCGACAAGTATTGGTATGGGTGTCGTTTGCTGGCTAATGGTACGCAAGTTGCACCAAATTTATCCGTTTGATACTGGCCGTCTCTCACGCCGCATCAGTGGCATTATATTGTTCTCGTTGATCATGTTTGTTTCAGTAATATTAGTCAATTGGATCGTCTTTCGTTTCGTTGGTAACTCCGATAGAATCATTTCGGTTGTAGTTCTAATACTAGAAGCCGGCTTGGGTGGTGTGATTTACGGTTACCTAGTTTTGAAGACATCATTAGCTGATAAGATTTTAGGACCACGAGTTGCCAGAATCAGAAGAATTTTTAATATTAAATAGGCTGAATGATATATTTAAAAATTAATAATAAATAATCCCAGTGAAGTTAACCAGGTAAGATGGTTGATTCACTGGGATTTTTAATTGGCAGAATATAGTGGTTAAGTTTGTTCAACGTTCAAGTAAACTGTATTTTTGCATATATTTAGGTAACTTCTCGATAATTGTTGAAGGTAAAACAACGTAGTGCTTTTCAGCTAAAGAATCACCAATCGTACTGTGGATCAAAAGGGCAGCTTGAATAGTTGCTAAAGAGTAACCAAATTGAGCAATGAATCCGGAGATGATTCCGGTCAGGGTGTCACCCATACCTCCAGTTGCCATACCGGGATTGCCAGCGGTGATGTTGAAGGACATATCTTGATAATAAATTTCGGAATGATGTTTTTTGAGAACTAAAACAGCTTGCGGATTAATTTTTTGCAAACTTTCAAAGTTGTTCAATTCAACTTGTTCAGGAATAGGTAGCTGGGAAAGTCGTCTCCATTCGCCTTGATGGGGAGTTAAAATTACGTGGGCAGAAGTTTTTAAGGGGAGCTTTTCTTCGGCAATGATTGTTAAGGCTGAAGCGTCGATAATAAGTGTTTGGCTTGATGTCGCCTGATCTAAAGTTAATTTAACTAAGTCAATCGCTAGTTTACTAGTACCTAGGCCTGGGCCAATGGCGATAACATCATTATTTTCGATGGCACTCAATAATTCATTCTGGTGGTGATAATCAATAGTCATCGCTTCGGGGATAGTCGTGTTCAGGGCTAAAAATTTTTCTGGAGTAGTGGCAACTGTTACCAAACCTGCACCGGAATGAATAGCAGCACTGCTTGCCAGAATGGCTGCACCCCCAAAGTGAATTGATCCTGCAATGACTAATACTTTTCCATAGGTTCCCTTGTATGATTCTGGTGCTCGAGGACTAATTACCTGATTTAGAATACTTTTACTAATTTTTTCCATTACAAGTTCCTCCATTTGTAGTATTATTTTAATTGTAGTCTAATTGGTTCAACAATTATACTACTATGCCGTTGTGGCGGAATTGGCAGACGCGCAGCGTTCAGGTCGCTGTTCGGGTTTCCGAGTGCGGGTTCGACTCCCGCCAACGGCATCAGCAATCGAGAATAGTCTTAAATAAAAAACAATCAAGATGTTGTGATTTCAACGTTTTGATTGTTTTTTTGTCAAAAAATCAATGACGAAAGAGCTTCGGTGACAGTTTGGGCATTGAGGGCCTGATTATTACTTTTGATGATAGCTTTAATTTTCTTTTCAGTTTCTTCTTCACGTAACTTTTTTAAATATTGAAATCCTTCGGCTGTCAATCCGTTAAGAGTGATGAGAGTAACGTATTTCATAGGATTGACTTGACCAGATATCAACCCGGCCTCGATCATATTGATAACAGATTCTTGCATGTCTTGAATCAAAAAGAGATTGGGTTCATCACTAGCAATAAAATTCTTTACGCTTTGATATTTTCGAGAATCATCTAGCAATGCTTGGAAGTCTTGCGGATTATCTTGAGATATAATTTCGAGAATCATTTTATAAATAGCTAACTTGTCCATTTTTTCACAGCCTTTCACAGTCAATTATAATTGAATTTACCGGTTTTGAGAGATGAAAATAGGTGAAGAATAATTTGAGTTAGACAATTTGTCTAAAATTAATTATTAAAAAATTTGCATAATCCACCGGAAATCAACCATAATTAGAGATAGAATTCTATTTTTAGGAGATTTGGGAATATGATAAAAGAATTTAAGGACTTTATTAGTCGCGGCAATGTAATGGACTTGGCCGTTGGTGTCATTATGGGGGCTGCTTTCACGGCAATCGTGCAATCTTTGGTAAAGAATTTGATCAATCCCTTGATCGGTTTATTCTTAGGGAAAATCGATCTCAGTAACCTTGCTTTTAAAGTTGGTGATGCTACCTTTAAATATGGCTCATTCATTGAATCGATCATCAACTTCCTGATTATTGCGATAGTGGTCTTCTTGTTAGTTAAAGTTATGAACAAGATTATTAATAGTCGTGATGCTAAGGCGGCAGAAGACGCAGAAGAAGAGGCAAGTAAGGAAGAAGAGATGGTCATGTATTTGAAGAAAATCTCTGATTCTTTAGACCAGCAAAAGTTGGACAAGTAGTTTTAATTATTTTGAAGTGTTCAATCTAAATAAGGACAAAAACCAAGCAAGGTTTTTGTCCTTATTTGTATTAAAAGAAAAAGATCAGTAAATACGTTCAAAAACTTCACATAGACAAGGGATATTTTCATCAAATTCTTGACCATAATCGTGATATTCCTGTCTGAAAAATTCCTCATGAACTTGACGCCAATACTCTAAAGTACGGGGACCTTCGCCCTCGTGATAAGCGTGTTCAGCACTAACTTGGTTAAAAGGGACTACTTCCGTTACGACCGTTTTGGTAATACAAACTGGATTTTCATTCCCGTCCAAAATGATATTATAGTCGCCAACTGTGGGCATATATTCAGTTGGTTCGTATAAGGCATATGACGAAGTTGTGGCGGTCTTGATATTGTCTTTGACTAGTTGAGCTAGTAAGTCTGGTTCGGCTCCAAAGATTGTAATGTCGCCCAGAGGGTAGTCCAGTGGGTTCTTATCTTTGAGAAAATCAAACCAATATTTCTTTATTTGCGCTTTATTCAATTGATTTTCCCCCCTTTACTGGCGTTTAATTGGTAATTCGACTACAAATTCACTGCCATGAGGCAAGTTATCTCGAACAAAAATGTGTCCGTGATGAAGATCAGTGATTTGTTTGGCAATGGCTAAGCCTAGTCCATGACCGCCGCTATTAGTGTTTCGCGATTTGTCGACTCGATAGAAGCGACCAAAAATCTTTTTCTTGTCAGCATCGTCGATACCGACTCCAGTATCTGAAATGATGAATTGGTATTTTGAACCCTCGATTTGGTCATAAATCTTAATCGTGCCATTTTTGGGTGTATATTTGGTGGCATTATCTAAGAGAATAATCAATAGCTGCTTTATCTTATCTCGGTCAAGATAAAGCGTTGGCTGATGAGATAGGTTGATCTGAAAGACTTTTGATTGCGAGTTGATGATGTCTTTAAAAGGCTCGATTGGATCTTTCAAAAAGAAATCGGGAGTGGTTAATTCAAAATCATACTTTGTCGTTGCAGAATCTGACCGTGCTAAAACTAACAAATTATTAGTTAAAGAATTTAAACGATTTACTTCATCCAAGGAAACAGATATTGCTTCGGCCTCGTCAAGGATGGTCTTAGTAGGCTTAGTCAACATGTATTCCAGCTTACCTTGAATGATCGTCAAAGGTGTCCGTAATTCGTGGGCCGCATCGTTGACAAATTCGGTCTGTTGCTTCCAGGACTTGACGATTGGCAACATATTGATCCGAGCTAGGAAATAAGATATTACTAAAGCAATGACCCAGAAGATGAAGAAGGTCATAATTAAAATTTCCTCGAAGTTCTTGATGGCTTGAATCTGTGTATCGACATTTTGCATGATCAACACGTAGTGTCCAGCGTACATTGGATTATTATTCTTTTTAGAAACTTTGATCAAAATCGACCGGAAGTTCATATTGTTAACGACGAGAGTTTCTTTATCATTAATATGTGATTTACGTAATTTAATATTTTTTAGCACTGAATAGCGACTACCTAAGCTTGATTTATTCAGTAGTTTGCCATTATTATCAAAAACCAGAATCGAGGTCTGAAAGGGGGCTTTGGGATCTGGTTTTTTTTGATTTAAGGGATGATTTAGATCATGAGGATCAGGAGTATTTTTCTTTGAAAGGTTGGGTTGCTTTTGGATGGCAATGACTTGATTACGAATATCTTTATCAATACTCCGATAAGTAGATGATTGGAAAAGGTTAAAGATAATGATTCCCAAAGTTAAGAATAGGATCGCAAAAGAAGCCATGATTGAAAGGAAAAGTTTGAATTGTTGCCGACGAGTAATTTTAGTTTGTCTAGTTTTCGGTTTCATCTTGGAAAATATACCCAACGTTTCTAATAGTTTTGATCAAATTGTCATTTGCTGAAGGGCGGAGTTTTTTACGAAGATTACTCATATAAACTTCAACTACAGTGATGGAAGTATCAGAATCAAACCCCCAGATCCTTTCAAAAATTTGGTCTTTAGTCAGGATAGTATTTTTATTTTGCAACAAATAAACTAATAAATCATATTCCTTACCATTCAAAGCGATTTGTTTGCCATCAACTGTGGTCTCGTGACTATTTAAATTAACTTCTAGATTGCTGATCCTTAGAACGGAATCATCTGCGAGGACGCCACTTCTTTTCAGCAAAGCCTTCACACGTGCTTGTAGCTCCTCACGGTGGAATGGCTTCGTTAAATAATCATCGGCTCCTAAGTCAAAACCATGCAGCTTGTCGTCGATTTCTGCTTTGGCCGTCAAAATTAGGACCGGGGTATTGATTTTATCTTGACGTATATTTTTTAAGACATCATAGCCGTTCATCTCAGGCAACATAATATCTAAGATGATCAAATCATAAACATCTTCCGTCGCTGCAAATTTGCCACTCAAGCCATCGTTTTCGATATCTACTTCTGAAAAATCAGATAAGAAAGAGGCAATATTATTCGCAAGGTTTTCATCATCTTCAACTACTAAAATTCTAATATTATTTGACATAATGGACTCCTTTAATTTCTCTAGTCATAATTATAAAGCAAAATTTTCGATTTAAGCTGATTTTAAGTTAGTTTGTCTAATCTGGTTTTTGTTGTTAAGAAAGGAACTTGAGTAGATGAAAAATAAATCACAAATGAAATCGATTATTGTTTCGATTTTATGCTATTCGGTCATTTGTTTTTTAATAAATATATTTTTTTAGAGATTGGAGAAGATGAATGATGGAATCAAAGAAATCAAGTCGCGTTCAAAAAAATGAGAATAGACATTTTTTCGATAAATTAAGAACTATTAAATATGATTATTGGTTAATCGCTATTTTAATTTTGGCTGCATTCTTGTATGCCTGGAATATTTGGGAAGCGGGTGAGGCCAATAACTTCTATACGGCAGCAATCGTCAGTATGACTAAGAGTTTTAAGAACTTTTGGTATGCCAGTTTTGATCCTGCTGGTTTTATTACGGTTGATAAGCCACCAGTAGCACTTTGGTTTATGACTATCAGTGCTAAGATTTTCGGGGTACATGGTTGGAGCGTTGTCCTACCATCGATCCTGTTTGGAATTGGATCAGTTTATTTGATCTATAACTTAGTATCAAAACCATTCGGAAAAATCCCTGCCCGGATTGCAGCCTTAGTAATGACTTTGACACCTATCGTGGTGGCAGATTCACGAACAAATAATATGGATGCAACCTTAGTATTTTTCCTATTGTTATCAGTTTGGTTCGTCCAAAAAGCCGTTTTAAATCGTCAACAAAGATATTTATGGATCGGTTTTGCCTTAATGGGCGTTTCATTTAATGTCAAAATGTTACAAGCTTTTATGATTTTACCAGCCCTTTATCTCTACTATTGGTTGGCAGCTAAAGTTAATTGGAAAAAGAAATTGGCTCATTTGTCGATTGCAACTATTTTTCTAGCTATCTTTACCTTAATTTGGCCATTGTCAGTTGATCTGACTAATTCTTCAAACCGTCCTTATGAGGGTGGTTCAGAAACTAACTCAGCTCTTGAATTAGCCTTTGGTTATAACGGGACTGAACGTCTGCTCGGTCAAACTACTGGTACAGGTGGAGCTTTCCCCGGTATGGGCAGCAGCTCTTCTAAAAAGAGCAGTAAGTCAATGACACCACCGAGTGGATCTAAATCATCAAAGAATGCCCCAACGCCACCAAGTGGTTCTAAGTCATCAAAGAATGCTCCAACACCACCAAGTGGTTCGAAAAAGAAGTCAAGTACGGGTAATCCACCATCTAAGCCAACTGGCTCAACTAAAGGTGGTGCACCATCAATGACTGGATCTAAAAACGGTCAACCTGGTGGACAAGCCGCTGGAGCAGGCGGTGGTGGCGGTGCCTTCAATATTGGTACGGCTGGTCCATTTAGATTATTGCAAAAAGAACTTGGTCCGCAAATTAGTTGGTTGATGTTACTCGCTGTTTTTGGAGTAATTTCTAGTTATATCTATTATCAAGATCCCAAGAAGAAGTGGTACAGTCTTAATTTCCAAAGAAGGAACCTTTGGCTATGGATGGGATGGTTAGTTCCTGTAGCAGGATTTTTCTCCGTAGCAAGTTTCTTCCATCCTTATTACACCATCATGTTAGCTCCAGCTATGGCAGCCTTAGCAGGTGTAGGAATCTTTACAATTATCAAGCAATGGCGTGAGAAATCTATCTGGTCGATGTTTCTGCCGGTTGCGATTTTATCAACGGGTTGCTTGCAAGCTTGGTATTTAAACGATTATTATCCAACCTTGTCATGGATTCTCTTAATTGCGGGAATCATCATCTCAATTCCACTGTTTGTATTGCCATGGATCGCAATTCGCTTGAAAAATAAACGAATTTGGCCGATTGTTGCATTGATTATTATGATGTTAGCACCAACTTGGTGGTCATTGACTCCAACTTTAGCTGGTTCTAGTGACGGTATTCCAAGTGCTGGACCATCGCTGTTATCTGGCGGCAGTGGCAGTGGCGGTATGGGTAATTCTCAAGTCGATACAACCTTGTTGAAGTATCTTGAAAAGCATCAAGGATCAGCAGAATACTTATTTGCAACAGATGACTCTAGTACCGCTGCACCATATATCATTAAAACTGGTAAAGCTGTTATGGCCATGGGTGGATTTAATGGTACCGATAACGCGATTACTTTAAAACAATTCAAGAAGTTAGTTAAGGAAGGCAAGCTGAAGTATTACTATTCTGGTGGTAAGACAGGTGGTAACAATAGTAAAATTGTTTCTTGGATCAAGAAGCATGCAAAAAAAGTTAAACTTTCAACTAGTTCCACACCAACTAATAATTCTAGTTCAGTTACGGTTTCAACTAAAAATGAATCTACTACTGTTCCAACACAGCCATCAAGTGCAGCTGGAAATGCCCCTGGTTCACAGTCAGGTAATCCACCAACTAAACCTAGCGGCACTAAGCCTAGTGGCACTAAAGCTCCAAGTGGCGCTGCTCCAAGCGGGGCTACCGGAAATACGAAGACGCCACCAACTGGGTCTAAGAAAAAGCTAACTAAAGCTCAACTCAAGAAGATGAAGAAGAATGCAAAATCAGCTTCATCAGCAATGGGTGGTATGGGTGGACCTGGTCAATCAGGAACCCTTTACGATTTATCAAGTATTTACAAATAGTCAACGAAAGGAAAATAATTATGAAAAATCAATTGATTTCTATCGTCTTGCCAGTCTTTAATGAAGAAGCTGGAATTCAAGCAACGATCGATACGTTATTAAATTATGTTGAACAGCAAGAGGAACAGTATGAATTGATCTTCGTTGATGACGGTTCGAAAGATAAATCAGTATCAATCATCAAACATGCACTTAAGTTGCATAATAATATTAAATTGGTAGAGTTCTCACGAAATTTCGGCCATCAATTAGCGATTACTGCTGGCCTAGAATACACCAAAGGTGATGCTGTGGTCGTCATGGATGCTGATTTACAAGATCCGCCTGAAGTCATTCCTCAAATGATTGAAAAATGGCACGAGGGCTATGAGATCGTCTATGGGAAGAGGATGCAACGTGACGGTGAGACTTTCTTCAAAAAATTCACCGCTAAAATGTTTTATCGAACTTTCCAAAAATTGGCCACAATTGATATGCCGCTCGATACCGGTGACTTTCGTCTAATGGATCGCAAAGCTGTCCAGCAATTATTGAAACTGCACGAAAAAGACCCCTTTGTCAGAGGTCAGGTAACTTGGATCGGTTTCAAACAGACAAGCGTTAAGTATCATCGTCAAGAGAGAATTGCTGGTGAGACCAAATATCCACTCTCTAAGATGGTTAAATTAGCGATTGATGGGATCACATCATTTTCAATGAAGCCTTTACAATTTGTCAATGTCTTCTCAATCTTGCCTTTAGTGAGCGGAGTCTTTTCTTTAGGATATATGATTATTAATGGTAACTATAGCCTTGCCGGAGTAGGAGTGACGATATTACTCTTTACTCTAGGACTCTTGATGTTATCGTTGGGTATTTTGGGAAGTTACCTCGGCCGAGTCTTAGATCAAGTCAACGATCGACCTCGCTATATCGTAAGTAAAACCGAGGGTTTTGAAAAACGTAATCAAGGCATTCACCATTTCTCAGCACGTCAAGTCAATAATTAAATATTAGAAAAAATCTTTTTTACCTTAAAAGTTTTCATACTTTTTAATTAGGTTGTAATGTGTTAAAGTAATGTTAAATTTGATAGTTACAGATCGTTGTTTGATGGACAACTGATTCTTATCAAATTGAACATGAACTATCCCATTCATAAAAAAAAGCTGACGAACACCCAGTCGTCAGCTTCTTTTTTTATTTTTTTTTAATAAACATCGCCATTGTAAATTGAATTTTTAACGATTACGTAATCTACCTTACGTAATGAATTGACATCGCGGCCACCAGCGTAGGAGATCGATGATTGTAAGTCTTGTTTCATTTCTGCCAAAGTATCCATAATTTCACCTTTATATGGAACTAGCATTCTTTTACCTTCGACATTTTTGTATTCGCCTTTTTGATATTGTGAGGCTGAACCAAAATATGCTTTGTACTTTTGACCATCTTTTTCGATGATCTTACCAGGAGATTCCTTGTGACCAGCTAAAAGTGAACCAATCATCACCATGTCGGCACCAAAGCGGATCGATTTAGCAATATCACCGTCATTTCTAACACCACCATCAGCGATGATAGGTTTGCTGGCGGCTTTTGCGCAAAGTCTGACAGCAGCTAATTGCCAACCACCAGTACCAAAACCAGTTTTTAATTTGGTGATACAAACTTTTCCAGGACCGATCCCAACTTTGGTAGCATCGGCTCCAGCATTTTCTAGTTCACGGACTCCCTCAGGTGTACCAACATTTCCAGCAATTAAGAATGAATCGGGTAATTTCTCTTTGATGTACTTGATCATGTTAATAACTCGGTCGCTGTGACCATGGGCAACGTCGATCGTAATATAATCAGGTGTTAAATGTTTCTCAACTAAAGTATCGATAAAATCAAATTCGGCTGCTTTAATTCCGACACTGATGGAAGTATATAAACCACGTTGGTTCATATCTTCAATAAAGCCAACACGTTTTTCCGGCTCAAAACGGTGCATCACATAGAAATAATCGTTTTCGGCTAGTTTTACAGCTAACTTTTCATCAATGATCGTCTGCATATTGGCAGGTACGACTGGAATTTTAAAAGTCCTTGGCCCAAATTTGATGCTAGTATCGCATTCAGAACGGCTATCAACGATACATTTATTCGGTATTAGTTGGATATCTTCATAATCGAAAACTTGCATTTACTATTCACTCCATTAATTACGAACAATTATTATTTTAATATTAAGTTTCGTTCGTATCTATAATTTACCTAGAAATTGTTCAGAAGTCAAACAAAACTTTCTAATAAAAAAGTAAAATGTGATAAAATTTTCATATATAATAAATTCATTATTCAATAATGGAATTTTTTGAAAATGTATATGAAAAGTAATTGACAGTAATAAGTCAAATTGGTATTATCTTCATATTATTAATAGAACGGTATATTAATAACGTTTATTAGTGACTCACCAAAAATCGGTATATCCAATAGGAGTGGTTAAAAGTGCAACATTATACTGCAGAAGACATTACAAAAATGGTAAATGATGAAAACGTTGAATTTATTTGTTTGATGTTTACTGATATCAACGGAATCATCAAGAACGTTGAAGTTCCAGTTTCACAACTAGATAAGGTTCTAGCTAATAAGATTACTTTTGACGGTTCATCAATCGATGGCTTCACGCGAATTGAAGAAAGTGATATGTTATTACATCCCGACTTATCAACTTGGTTGATTTTCCCTTGGGGAGAAGAACACGGCAAGGTTGCTCGTTTGATTTGTGACATTTATAAGACTGATGGCACACCATTTGAAGGCGATCCTCGAGTAAATCTTCAAAGAATCCTTAAGAAGATGGAAAAAATGGGTTATACCAACTTTAACATCGGACCAGAACCAGAATTTTTCTTATTCAATACCGATGAACATGGTAATCCAACTTTACATTTGAACGATGATGGTAGCTATTTCGACTTTTCACCAGTTGATTTAGGTGTCAACGTTCGTAAAGATATCGTCTTAGGATTAGAAAAGATGGGCTTTGAAGTTGAAGCGAGTCATCATGAAGTTTCACCAGGTCAACAAGAAATTGACTTCAAGTATGAAGACGCTTTGTCAGCCGCTGATAGTATTGAGACTTTCAAACTAGTTGTTAAGACGATTGCTAAACAACATGGCCTCTATGCAACCTTTATGCCAAAACCTATGCAAGGTATCAATGGTTCTGGGATGCACATCAATATGTCACTCTTTGAAGGCGATAAGAATATCTTTGATGATGAAAATGACATGTTGTCAGATACAGCTAAGAAATTCTTGAGTGGAATTTTGAAGCATGCTCGTGCCTTAACCGCAGTAAATAATTCAACCGTTAACTCATATAAACGTTTAGTACCTGGCTTTGAAGCTCCTACTTACATTGCTTGGTCAAGTAAAAACCGTTCACCATTAGTACGTGTACCTGCTGCTAGTGGAAAATCAAAACGCATCGAATTAAGAAGTGTTGATCCAGCAACTAATCCATATCTTGCTATCGCATGTATTTTGGATGCTGGCTTAGATGGAATCAACAACGATTATGATTTGATGCCAGAAGTTAAAGACAACATCTATGAAATGTCAGAAGAAAAACGTCGTGAAAAAGGCATTACTGACTTACCATCCACTTTACACAACGCTTTAAAGGCTCTTAGAAAAGATGAATATGTCCAACAATCACTTGGTGAAGGCTTAACCAATAGTTTCTTCATTGCTAAGAATGCCGAGTGGGCTAGATATCAACAAACCGTTTCGCAATGGGAACGTGATACATACATGTCACAATTTTAATTTGTGATATAAATTAAATTACGAAAAGTAAATAATCCCAGTGGATTAACCAGAAATGGCTAACCCACTGGGATTTTTATGCGACAAGTATTAAATCGGTTTAGATGCTTGTTACAGTATTTAGCGATAATAACGGGTATAATTAAAATGATATTTTTATGAAAAGAGGATTGCGATATGGCTTATTCAATCGGGCAGGTCGCTGAACGGACAGGCTTATCCAGCTACACCTTGCGATATTACGATAAAGAAGGTTTGATGCCATTTGTTCATCGTGGAGTTGGCGGTCGCCGGGAGTTTACAGAAAATGACCTTGATTTTGTTGATTTGATTGCTTGTTTGAAAGAAACAGGGATGTCCTTAAAAGAAATCAAAGAGTTTGTCAATATGTCGCTTGAAGGCGATTCTACCTTAGAAGCGCGTTTAGAGATGTTTAAAAAGCAACGTGCTGAAGTATTGAGACAAATCGAACAGTCACAGAGATACCTTGAGAAACTGGATCACAAAGTTAGGTATTTTGAAGCTGCTCAAAAAAAGAGTTTTGAATCTTCCCAAAATGACTATTGTGAGGTTTTAAATGAAACTTCAAAAATTAATCAATCCGTTGATAACTAAATAATTGTATTCAGGCTTTTCTCTGGAAATTGTTTTTTTTTCATGGTAATATTTGGCGTAATCAAAAATACTGATTACTGCTTTCCCCCCAGAGAGCACGAAGGACCCAGTCAAATGACTGAGCCCTTTTTTTATTCTCGAGTAATACTTAAAACTGCGGTTGTTTTCAAAGAATTCTTGCTATCTTTGCCTATGGTGATCCAATCAGCTGCGCTGATCAAACCTTCCAACTTATTCTCTTCGTCTTCTTCAGTGATCTTGCCATCTTCAAATCCACCCTTGAAGATACAATCGAGATAGTAGTGATCAGCGTTGCTAGCCATCATTGAGGATTGATATTTCCAAGCAATGATATAAGTTTCTTCAGTAATGTGGATACTGCGACCATTTATTAAATTAATATTCAAAGCCATAGAACCGCCTCCTTGACTTGATTATATCAAAAAAACTTCAGTATAAATTTATATATTGAAATAATATTCCATAATCAATAAAAACAGGTGAAATGGTTCAAAAAATTTAAAAAAATTGAAATGATACATATTAAAAACAAGACAATTGTATTAAAGTAGAAATTGAGAATTGGGTTTCAATTATGGGTAAAGGTCGACTATTGCATGCAAAAAAAATTTAATGTTTCACTAATTTTTTTGTTGATGTTTTTTTTGGTAAGCTGTGCTGATTCAAAAGTTGAGACAATTGTTCCTAAGTCGCAAAGTAATTTTTCATTAGTGACGAAATATGGTGATTATCAATCACAGGAACAAGAGTTATCAACTTTTATTGAGCAAAAAATGTTGACCAAGAAAGGTATTTACACTAATTATAAAAAACAAACATATCGAAAAGATGAAGCACGGGGCCATGAGTTATTATCTGAATCATCAGGCTTTTGGCTCGAATATTTGGTGACCACGCATCAGTATAAAAAGTTTCGACAATTTTATGCGGCTACGAAAACCACCTTTGATCAGGGTTCACAGTTCAGTTATCGTTATGTGACCGCTACAAAAAAACAATTCAACGTTAATGCTACCTTGGATGATTTGCGAATTATTCGTGCATTACAAATGTACACTGAAGCCACTGGCAATCGTTCATATAAAAAGGAAGCTGCCACAAGATTTGCTAAACTGCAAAAAAACACCATGAGCCGGGGAAAAATTGCCAGCTTTTATGATGTGAAGGCACATCAAGCCAGTGCAGAAAGTGCGTTATCTTATTATGACTTTTCAACTTTAAAATACTTTGAAATGACTTCGAAGAAAAACCAAAAGATGTATGCGCAACAA
>NZ_JBINJY010000014.1:0-46152 GCF_043951805.1 Companilactobacillus sp. FL22-1 | reverse complement strand
TTACTACCATTGTAAGTGGTTGCTTTGGGCTTTTTAATTTCTGTTCGGATTAATTATAGAATTTGCCTGGCGAAAACGGGATTTAATTCAATTATTGATCCGCCAAGGCTTATTTGATCACATGAATGAAATTTGGTAGCAAAAAGCAATCCCCCGTTATCAACAGTTTGCGGCTCCCTGACATGTTCAGGGCACTCCTACCCAAGTGAATTATGTGATGGCTTTTCAACTAGGTGGTTTTACCAATATTCTACGTGTCTGGTTAGGCAAGATCAGCCTGAGTCACCAGAGCAAATTAAGGATTTAATGTTATTGGCTGCTCAGCAATTAGCTAATAGTTTGAATAACAACTAAACAGATTTAGGACACAAAACCTCTAATTAAGCTTGTTTCTATCCCCACTCATCGCTTTATCCTTTTGAATATCAACCATTACTACCTAACAATTGGCCATTTACTTATTTAAATCATTTCGGTGAGACCAGAAGCTACTAGAAAGACGGACATTAGCAAACATACACAACAAAGAAAAAAGATATAAAAAACATGCTGTGCTATATTCAGTCATTGCATAGCATATCATGCTATGATATGCTTTAACTGCAAACAAGGAGGCGCCCTATGAAAATAATTACTTTTTCTGCTATTAAGGGAGGGGTTGGCAAAACAACGTTAACTTTCAATTATAGTGAATGGCTGTCTAGCAAAGGCTATAACGTTTTGCTGATTGATAGCGACCACCAATGTAGTCTGACCCAAACCTATGATATTTATAAAGACCATGGCACCTTAGCTAACATTTTTACAAAAGATAGTGAAAAAGTAGAAATTATTGAATTGCACAAAAACTTATCAATTATTCCTGCTTCTATGAATTTAGATATGGTCAACAATGATCTTCAAACGAGAGCCAACAAAGAATTACTAATGTACATGTGGTTCTCAGACAATTATGACAAACTGAAAAAATTTGACTATGTATTAATCGACACACATCCGGATTTTTCGACAATCACGCAAAATATGATTGTAATTTCAGATTTAGTATTTAGTCCGATTGAACCAAGTGAATACGGTTTTATTTCCAAAAGTAATTTGGAATTAAGAATGGAACAATTAAAGCAAGAAGTAATTAATGTTGAAAGTCGTAAAAGCTTTATCACAGCAGAATTAAAATTTATTGGAAATAGAATAAAACATAATACTAAATCTTCACATGAATTTGTGGAACAAATGAAAAAAGATCCCAGAACCATTGCCTTAATTCCTGAAAGAGAAGTATTCAATAAAACAACTCTTAATCATGAACCACTGATCAACATGGAAAAAGGCAAAAGCTCAACTCCAAAAGCAAGGGAATTTTTTGAGAAAATTGACAAAATATTTGATACGTTTACTAAGCAATAAGCATATCATGCTATGACATAGCATGATATGCTATCGAAAGGATCAACATCATGGCATTTGAAGATAAAATGGACCAATTAAAAAACAGTATGAACAGCAATCCAATAACAAATGAACCTCCTACACCTAGAGTTTCAAAGTCTTATACTTTAAAACAAAACGTTGCTAATGAATTGGCCAGACGTGCCAAAGGAAAAGAGTTAACAGCTTCCAGATATTTAGAACAGCTATTGAAAAAAGAGTTCAATCTATAATTATGATCAGCTAGAAAATGCATAAGTACAACAGCAACTACAATAAATGTTACATTTTTTGGTTAATTTAATTAAAACATCGATTGAATAATATTTGCTAGTATATTCAATCGCTTGTTGGTTCCAAACTAAGAGCTGGTAAAGTATACAAGATCAAATAATGTTGCTGGAAGATAAGCGCTATGCTAGATTAAAACTAATTTAACAACCGAATAGAAGATAAAGCTAAACAGAAAAAGTCCCTGATTCACGGGGAATCAGGGACTTTTTCTGTTTAGCAAGTAGCTATCAGACAGCTACTTAGATTCAGTCGATTTTAACTTGGCGGTGAAAATCGACTGAATATGGTTCTTAATTTGTAGGCTAATTATACCACAAACCAGTCCTAGAGGACAAGTGAAGGATAGTTAAAAACAAATCAAAGCCAATGGACTAAGTAGCTAACCGAAGCTATTTAGTCCATTTTTTGTTGTTAGAAATTAAAAAAGTTGCCGAATGGGCAACCAAGAATAGACACATGCTGGTAAATTACAAAGCCCTCACGGCTAAATGAATGCTTTGTAATTTAGTTAAAGCATATCAGATTTGTATTTTAAAGCAAATCTAATGTTTTAGCAACTCTCTTTCGAGACAGTATGTGTCAGTTGAGAAGGGAAGTTTTATAATGAATCAAACTCATTTCAATTTTATTGAGTCGGAAAAAGCTTATGCAACTCGTTTTTTCCAATTCCCACAGGTTTTAATTTATGGATCTCAATATAAGACATTAAGTGATAGTGCAAAATTAGGATATATGATTTTACGCGATAGACTAGATTATTCATTGAAAAACAACTGGGTTGATGAAGATAACCGGGTTTATTTCATTTTTACAAATCAAGAACTAACAGATCTTATGGGCTGGTCAAAAAAGAAAGTGATTAGGGTAAAAAATGAACTTGAAAACCAAGGATTATTATTTCAGAAAACCATGCACTTTAATCCCAAAACTGGTAAAAATGAACCAAATAGATTGTATTTAGCAGATTTAGAAGTTACGGCAACAGACATTTATACAAAATCTCGGCAACAAGAGCCACGAACCCTTGGTACACGCGAAAGTGTCAAAACGGAACCTTCGCGGAAGTTCGTTAAAGATACACCACAAGCCCTTGATACACGCGAAAGTGTCAAAAAGAGTCACAATCTAGACTATACTAATAATTTAGATACTAATAGATATAATATAGATACTCAAAAGTTGGACTTTTCCACAGCCCAATTCTCACCAGCAGAACTAGAAAAGCAAAACCATGATCTCGTGAAACATGCTAAGGACTTCTTAACTGATGAAGACAGTGGGTTACCAGTTTTCTTAGAACCCGAAGCTGTGCAACTACTTAGCTTTTGGTGCCGAACCCCACAACAAATGCGTCGCTTCATCGGCATTATCTTAAATGCTAAGTACCGAGTTGAGAAGGATCATCAGGATATTGGGGTCCTAATCCCACTTGATGATGAGGAGCTGAAGCCTTTAATGACCAAAGCCTTGAGACGCTACTTTAACGCTCTTAGAAGCAATGAGAAGCACATTAAGAACGTTGAAAACTACCTGTACGGCACCATGCAAAACCTATTTGGGGTTTGGTGGAATAAACAAGCGGCTAGAAAATATGCGGCCAAACACCCCGAAGAGCAAAACGCTGACAATGAGTGCTTTTAGAATTAAACAGCATATAAGCTCATCTAAGCCATTTTGAGTGTTCGACACATAATTATATTAAAACTGGTTTAAAATCGTTTAGAAGCTAAAATAGGCGTCTTAAATAGCTGAATAGGCGATAATTAATCTAGAAAGATGGGAAAGGAGTTTTTTTAATGACCAAACCAAGCAAAGAAATCGAAAAAATAGAGCAATTGTTGGCTGACCCCTGGACAGTCAATATTCAAGACATTTGGGAGCAAGCAGCTCATAATCCAGATCCTGATAAACGCAAGCTGTTTGACGCGTTACACACTTACCTCTTAGATAAGCGCCAAGAGCAAATTATCAACGAAAAGCATTTCGTGATTTAACATGGACGAGTCAATGAATCAGTGGTTGGAATGAAAAGGAGGTACAAAATATGACTAAGACACAAGCATATATGGACAAGTATCAATTTACAGTTGCAGAAAACAAACGGTTTGCTCGAACAAATTTTACCAAGCTAGTGCACACTAATGCCCGCTTTGAAGGCGTAAATACCACTTTGCCGCAAACACAAACCATTATGGACGGCATGAGTGTGGCAGGCGTTCCTGTTGAAGATATTTTGACAATTGTTAACTTAAAGCGTGGGTGGCAATATATCACTGATCAAAATGCCCCTTTAACGTTAACCATGGAAAAACAAATTAACAAGATTGTGGCCGCAGAAGACGCCTTAGTACCAGGAGAATTACGGCAAGGAAAAGGAGGAGTTGATTTAGGCAGTGAAGACTTTTTTGAACCACCCTTAATTAACGAAAAACAAGAACAATCCTTTTTACAAAAAATTTTGGCTGATCCGCAAACAACGACCACTGATAAAGCATTGACTGTTATGTATCATAATATGCGCCAACAAATCTTTTGGGACGGGAACAAAAGGACGGCGACTTTAAGTGCTAATAAAATTATGATTGACGGTGGTGCAGGCTTAATCAATGTGCCGTTAGATAAGTGGGATCAATGGAACGAACTAATTGCCAATTATTATCGAACTAATGACATGGCTAAAATTAAACGGTGGACATATGACAATGGCATTCAAGGATTACAAATTAGAGCAAACTTAGAGCTTAAATCAGTTGAAGACGAAATTGGTAAAAGAATCCAAGAACAATTAAAAGATTTTGCGGATCAAAACCCAGAAATTAAGCCAAAAAATGATCCAGAAAATAAAAACGATCGGCCTAGTTATTAGGTTGATCGTTTTTGAGTTTATTCGGTTTATGGGCATTAATGTAATCGGCAAATATCTTTAAAAGCTCTTCGGTTTGTTCGACCGAGAGATTATCAGCTTGAAAGTATTTTTCGAGCAAAGCCCCTTTTTGAATTAATCGGCGAGAACGTGCTTTGCGGTCTTGTCGGCTTTCATAGTATTTAGATTGTCGTAATTTAAAATCTTCCCGATCAATTTTTTGTTTTAAACGCGCTTGCTGCTCGACTAGTTTTTCATATTGATTAGACATGGAATTTCCCCATCTCGTATGGCTAATGATCTACGGACTTTACCTTTAAAAATTCAGAAAATTGCTTAGCTAGAAGCTTAATCTGATCGTTAGACAAATTAGCATAATCTAAATTGGCTTGACTGATGATTTGTTTACCTAGCCGTTGTTCAATCTTATTTTTTTCGTCCTTAATTTTTTGATTAAGGGCTTTTAATTTAGCTTCTTGTTTTTCTAAGTTACTTTTAGACATAACGATCCCTCCAATCATATTAGAAATAATCACCGAAACAATATCATATAGGAAACGTTAAGTCAAAGTATAAAAGTTGAAATAGCGAAGAGGAAGGCATACACTAAAAGTAAATTCAGGAGAATCAGCAGACCGAGTTAAACGAGGTCAATGCGCACTTACACATAGAATAAATTCTATGTTGTGTTAACCCCATTAAAACCTGTATTAGAAGTCGCCGTTGGCGACAACAAAGTCAAACTCATAGAATCAAAGGAAGACGGTGATTAACATGGCAATTTTTCACATGAGTTTTCAAAATATTAGTGCTGGTAAAGGACGTAGTGCCATTGCTGGATCTGCTTATAGAAGTGGTGAAAAGTTATTCGATCAAAAAGAAGGACGAAGCTATTTTTATGCGCGTTCGGTTATGCCAGAAAGCTTTATTTTAACACCAAAGAATGCACCAAAATGGGCGAGTGATCGGGAGCAGTTATGGAATGAAGTTGAAAAGAAAGATCGTAAAGCAAACTCACGGTATGCAAAAGAGTTTAACGTAGCTTTACCAATTGAGTTAAGTACAGATGAACAAAAAGAATTATTAACTAAATACGTGCAAGAGAATTTTGTCGATCAAGGTATGGTAGCTGATGTCGCAATTCATCGTGATCACCCGGATAATCCGCATGCTCATGTGATGTTAACTAATCGGCCCTTTAACCCCGATGGTACTTGGGGATTAAAGGCAAAAACGCAGTACATTAAAGATGAAAATGGAAAGCAACTTCTAACTAAAAGTGGGTTCCCAAAACAAAGAAAAATTTGGTTAGTTGATTGGGATAAAAAGGAAAAAATTAATGAGTGGCGGCATAATTGGGCAACAAGTGTTAATCAGTCTTTAGCACAAAAAAATATTCCCGATCGAATTAGCGAAAAATCATTTGTCGATCAAGGAATAGATGATACACCAACTCAACATGAGGGAATTAATAGCAAGCGGTATGAAAGAAAAGAATTTAACCAACAAGTAAAAAACTATCGCAAGGCCAAAGCCAGTTATAAAAACAACCAAGAAAAAGTAATCAATAGAGGTCATTTAGATAGTCTAAGCAAACACTTCTCGTTTAATGAAAAACGGGTGGTCAATGAGTTAAGTCATGAACTGAAAACTTATATCAGTTTGGAGAGCCTAGATGATAAACGGCGCATGCTATTTAATTGGAAAAATAGCACCTTAATTAAACATGCAGTTGGTGAAGATGTGACTAAAGAATTATTGACAATTAACCAACAAGAAAGCTCATTAAAAAAGGCAGACGAACTCTTAAATAAAGTGGTCGATCGTACTACGAAAAAACTTTATCCAGAGCTTAATTTTGAACAGACCACACAAGCTGAAAGACAAGAATTAATTAAGGAAACCGAAAGCGAGCAAACAGTTTTCAAAGGCAGTGAATTAAACGAACGTTTAATGAATATTCGTGATGATTTATCGACCCAGCAATTATTGACCTTTACCAAGCGGCCATACGTTGGTTTTAAGTTATTAATGCAACAAGAAAAAGAGGCCAAAATCGATCTGAAATATACGCTAATGATCCACTCTGATAGCTTAGAAAGCCTAAAACACGTCGATAAAGGACTACTAGAAAAGTATTCACCAGCAGAACAGCAAAAGATTACGAGAGCAGTCAAAGACCTACGGACAATCATGGCAGTTAAGCAAGTCATTCAAACGCAATACCATGAGGTATTGAAAAGAGCCTTTCCTAATGGTGATTTAGATGATCTTTCACTAGTTAGACAAGAACAGGCTTATACAGCCGTGATGTACTATGATCCAACTTTAAAGCCATTAAAAGTCGAAACAATGGCACAATGGCAAGAAAACCCACCGAGGGTTTTCAGTACCCAAGAACATCAATTAGGGTTAGCTTATTTGTCGGGGCAGTTTAGCTTAGATCAGTTAGAAAATCATAACTTACAACGAGTTTTAAAGCATGACGGAACGAAACAAATTTTTCTTGGTGAGTGTAAAGCTGATCCAACTATTAAAACCAGCCAGATTGAAAAAATCCAAAAGCAGTTAAAAGAGCAACAAGATAAGGACGACCAGTACCGAAAAGCAAATATGGGGCATTATCAACCGTTAAATTATAAGCCAGTTAGTCCAAACTACTACTTAAAAACAGCCTTTAGTGACGCAATCATGACTGTTCTATATGCTCGTGATGAAGATTACCAACGACAAAGACAGGCGCAAGGTTTAAAAGAGACTGAGTGGGAAATGGCGAAAAAGCAACGGCAACACCAAACTCGAAATCGGCATGAAGATGGGGGCATGCACTTGTAATCGGATTAAATTTGCAATCTACCTAACGATGAAACAATCATCATATTTTTTTCCAAACAAAAAAGCCGGCCATCTTAATGATGAAACCGACTTATCCTACAAGGAATAGTAATCAACCAATCCTCATATATTTATCTAATTAATTTTTCCAAACATCATTTACTTCAATTGTTTGTTCTCTATCAGGACCAACTGAAACTGTAGCATATTCAACACCCAATTGATTTTTGATGAAGTCAAGATAATCTCTAGCTTGTTGTGGTAACTCATCCAAACTCTTGGCTTGAGTCATATCTTCTGTCCAGCCTTCAAAGGTCTTATAAACAGGCTTACATTTGGCCAAAACATTTAGGTTAGCTGGGTATTCATCAATAATCTTGCCATTAAGATCATAACCTGTGCAGACCTTAATTTCTTTTAGACCTGTTAAAACGTCTAAGCAGTTAAGTGATAGATGAGTAACACCAGAAACGTTACATGAGTGCTTTAGGACAACTAGGTCTAGCCAACCAACACGACGTGGACGATGAGTAACTGTTCCATATTCATGACCTGCTTCACGCAAGAAATCACCAGTATCATTTAGTTGTTCAGTTGGGAATGGACCCGCACCAACACGTGATGTATAAGCCTTAACTACGCCAATGACATTATCGATCAATGGAGCACCAACACCGGCACCAGTAGTTACGCCACCAGCTGGATTTGAAGAGGTTACATAAGGATAAGTACCATGGTCAATATCAAGCATGATCCCTTGTGCACCTTCAAATAGAACATTTTTACCATTCTTTAATTCTTTATTCAAATATGCAGATGTGTCAATGACACGATTCTTTAGGTCTTGACCAATTTGATAATACTTTTCAAAGATATCATCAAATTTCATTGGTTCAACACCATAAATCTTTGTAAATAGTTCATTCTTTTGTTTAAGATTTTCAGTTAATAATTCTTTGAACAATTCTTTATCAAGAATATCAGCCATTCTAATACCAACACGTGAAGCTTTGTCAGTATAAGCAGGTCCAATACCACGATTAGTTGTTCCAACTTTAGAATCGCCCTTAGCGGCTTCTTGAAGTTTATCTAATTGAATGTGGTAAGGAAGAATCAACTGTGCGCGGTTAGAAATCTTCAAGTTAGTTGTATCAACACCTTGCTCGTGAAGACGTCCCAATTCTTCTTGAAGTGACTCTAGGTTCAAAACGACACCATTTCCAATAACGCTCGTCTTATCTGAATACAAAATACCTGATGGAACAGATCTTAACTTGTAAACGTGATTATCGATATTTAAAGTGTGACCGGCATTATCTCCACCTTGGTAACGTGCAATAATGTTAGCTTCACCACTGAAATAATCGGTAATCTTACCTTTACCTTCATCGCCCCATTGGGTACCTACTACAACAACTGTTGTCATATCTCTTCTACACCTACACTATTTAATTTTCTGGAATATTCGCTATCGATGAAAACTTATTATAAGATTTCACGAACAATAACTTGGCCGTTCCACGAGGACCTGAACGGTTCTTACTGATAATTACTTCAACTTCACCTACATCAGGGTCTTCTGGTTCCTCTTGTGGTTCATTATTATTGTCACCATCGCCATCGCCATCCTCATCACGATAAAGGAAAGCAACGATATCAGCATCCTGTTCAATTGAACCAGATTCACGGATATCTGACAACATTGGTCTTTTATCCTGACGAGCTTCAACACCACGGGAAAGCTGTGATAATGCTATTATTGGTACATGTAATTCTTTTGCTAATTTTTTCAAATTACGAGAGATAACAGAAACTTCCTGTTGTCTATTTTCTTGACCAGTACCTTCAATCAACTGCAAATAATCAATAATAACCAAATCAAGTTGACCACTTTCTTTAAGAAGTCGACGACACTTTGATCTAATCTCAGCCATCTTGATACCAGGAGTATCGTCAATATACACATTGGTACGTGACAAACTTCCCATTGCTACAACCAGACTGTTCCATTGATTCTCGTCCAATTTTCCGGTTCTCAGAGCGTTAGCATCAATACTACCTTCAGAACATAGCATACGGTTAACTAAAGACTCAGCACCCATTTCTAGAGAAAATATCGCTACCGTTGCATTCGACTTAGTCGCAGCATTTTGCGCTAAATTCAAAGCAAAGGCAGTTTTACCAACACCCGGACGGGCAGCCAAAATAACTAATTCATCCTTATGCAAACCAGTAGTCATGGCATCAAGATCCTTATATCCAGTTGAAAGACCAGTAACATCGCTATCTTGATCATAAAGAGTAGATTGTAAAATTAAGATTAAATACAGATAATCTAGGGAAAGGAGAATTTTTTTGAAGGCAACGTTACAGAAAATCGGGACGGCACTCAATAAACGCATGGGGATCATCAAAGCATTATTTGTATTCTCTGTCCTGTTATTTGTGATTACGGAAGTCGGCAAAATTGCGAAGGAAGTCAGTGGCGCGCAGTTGGCGAATGCGCTTGCTTCGCAAAGCTGGTGGCATCTGTTGAGCATGGTCGTGATTGGTATTATCGCAGTGACACCAATGCTGACGTATGACGTCATGATTACAAAGTTTTTACCCAACCACTATTCACTTGGCTATATCTTAAAAGCTGGATGGATCACCAATACATTTACGAATATCGGTGGTTTTGGGGGCGTGCTGGGCGCCTCACTGCGTGCTAACTTTTATAATCGCGAAGCCACTAAAAAACAAATCGTGTTTGCCATTTCCAAGATCGCTTTGTTTTTAGTTTCGGGATTGTCATTATATTGTATGATCTCACTCGTGCTAGTCTATGGCTTTGGCATTGGGAACATGTATGGCAGTTACTGGATCTGGCTCGTCGGTGGTGCACTGTATTTTCCAGCTATCTTTATTTTTACACGGATCAACGATTCGGAATTCTTCGATGGCCTTACGCTCGGCAACGTCGTTCGGTTATTGAGTGGGTCGTTTGGTGAATGGACTGGCTGTGTGCTGTTCTTCTTATTAATTGGAAACTTTATGGGATTACCCATTGATTTTGCAGCAGTCGTGCCGTTATTCGTGATTGCTTCGGTTGTCGGTGAAGTGTCAATGGTACCCGGTGGTATTGGGTCATTCGACGTTTTCATGATTTTTGGTCTCAGTGCGGTCGGAGTTTCTCGACCAGACGCCGTCGTATGGCTCTTATTTTACCGGTTATTCTACTATATTATCCCGTTTGCCATCGGGATGGTCTTACTCATCCATGACACCGGCCATCGCTTAAACGTGTGCTTAGCGGGTATTCCTAAGCAGGCATTACAACGTGTTGCTCAGATGGTACTGACGGTTTTTCTCTACTTTTCTGGTTTTCTGATGTTGTTGATGTCAACGGTCCCTACCTTTGCATATAGCAATAAACTCTTCTTACAGTTTTATCCGTACACCTTTTTCTTTATTAATCAGGCCAGCAGTATTATTATGGCCTTCTTACTGATTGGGGTGGCGTTGGGAACTGCTGGCCGGGTCAAAAAAGCTTTTTGGCCAACGGTGATTGTCCTGCTGATTGCAATTTTGAATACGATTCGCTGGCTCGTCGTTTATGATGCAATTTCGATGAAATTTGTGATTTTCTTGATTGTGATTCTAGCGCTAGTGGCTTTGTCGCGGCATGCTTATTATCGTGATCGGTTGGCTTTTTCGTGGGGGCAAACGTTGTGGGTTAGCTGCGTGTATGTGGTGACCTTTATCTTGTATACGATTGTGGGGGTCTATAACGCGCCCCAAATTCATCATCGGCATGCGGTTCCTGAAGCGCTGTTCTTCCCATCACAAAAGCTCTGGTTATTTGGGGTGATTGGGTTAGTCTTAGCGGCAATGATTTTGATTATTATGTACCGCTACTTTGCGAGTGGCTATAACGCCCGATTGCGTCAAAAGATGGATGCGGCTCGGGTCAAACAAGTGATTGAAACTTATGGCGGCAATGAAATCTCACACTTGGCTTATTTGAATGATAAGTTAGCATATTACTATCAAGTCGATGGGGTCGATCAACTGATCTTCTTATACCAGCAGAAGGCTGATAAACTGATCATTATGGGAGAGCCATTCGGTAATCAAGCGGTATTACAAGCTGCCTTGGAACAGTTATTGGATGACGCAGATAGTGACGGTTGCTCGCTAGTCTTTTACGAAATTAGTGAGATGCTGACGATGCGCCTACACGAAATGGGCTTTGACTTTATCAAAACCGGTGAAGAAGGGCACGTCAAATTGGCAGACTTTAGTTTGGCTGGTAAACGGCTACGGGGTGAGCGGGCCCTAATGAATAAGTTTACCCGGGATCACTATGAGTTTGCCATCTTGCAGCCACCGTTCAGTGCCAACGTTATGGCTGAATTACGAGCTGTTTCGGATAGTTGGTTAGCAGGTGAGACGGAAAAAGGATTCTCGCTCGGATTTTTTGATGAGCAGTATCTCAATCAGGCACCCGTAGCGGTCGTTTATGATCCTGACCACCGAATTGTCGCGTTTGCGAATATTATGCCGCAGGGAAATCATCAGACGACTTCAATTGACTTAATGCGGTCAAGCAAATCGGCGCCATCCGGCATTATGGACACGGTCTTTGTGCACCTATTTGAACAGGCGCGTGACGATGGCTATGCTTATTTCAATATGGGAATGGCACCGTTATCCGGTGTGGGGGTTTCACGCTACAGTTTTATTCAAGAAAAAATTGCTCATTTAATTTACGAATATGGCTACCAGTTATATGGTTTTCAGGGATTACGGTCGTACAAAGAGAAGTATGTGACCGAGTGGGAACCGAAGTACATTGCGTACCGAAAACGTAATTCACTAATTTTCACCATTTTACAATTGCTACAAGTCGTTAATACCCGGGTGCACAAGTCTGAGCGGCACCGGCCAGTATGGTTGTTGAAACGATTGAAATAACTGAATCATGCACGTTGTTGATAAGATCGATCTGATCTAGTTGACGACGTGTATTTGTTTTATGATAAGACTAACTCTAGTTGGTGTAGAGTAGCGGGTGTTGTTTACTAATGATTTAGGCAGATGTATTTATTTTGCCGTAAATTGCAAGAACAAGTTAGCCAGTCGTTGAGGACAATCCCAGAACAGGCCGTTATCAAATAGAAGTTGTGGCGCTAGAGAGACTACTGGGCCATGCGGCGAACGCGCCGAGCTTCGGCCTCAAAGTTTTGCTGGGGTGTGCAGTAGCCCTGTTGTTTGCGAGGCAACTGATTCAAGCGGTCTTGCGTGGCCTGCACTTGACTAGGGCTAATGTCATCTAGGGACATGCCCTTAGGGAAGTCCTGGCGGATCATCCGGTTATGTGCCTCGTTGGTGCCACGGTCGCAGGACGTGTAAGGATGGGCGTAGAAGATCTCAGTTTCCGTCCCAGCAAAAGCAGTATTTAAGGCGGTGAACTCGGGTCCGTTGTCGGCTGTGATGGTCTTGATGCAAGCTCCCCATTCGCGCTTGATTCCACGCAATGCATAGCTCACAGAGTCTGCATCTCGTCCTTCTATCAAGCGGAGAAGTTGGCAACGGGTCTTGCGCTCAATCAGAGTCAAGATGACGCTCTCCTTGCCATTGCGTTTACCGACAATGGTATCCATCTCCCAGTGACCGAACTGCCTGCGTCGTTCAACGACCTTAGGCCGTTCCTCGATACTGCGGCCAGCCAGGCGCTTATCCTTGGTGTGGTGCTGGTGAGAGGTCTTCCGCTTAGTCTTCTCCAACAGGTCGATATTTCGAATCTCTAGGCGTTGGTCGTCAATGTACTGATACAAAGTCGAGGCACAAACAAGCTCTTCAGGAGTAAACAGCTTGTGTCGCTTGGCATAGCCGATTGAAGCATCCGGCGACCATTTGTCCTGCTTAGCTCGCTGTACGTACCAGGCTAAGAAGACCTGTACGCTGGCGAACTTGTCAGGACGATGGCAGCTCAAGCGTGCAGTCTCGTAACGTGCCTGAGCAGCCTCTGGTAGGTATTGTCGATGGTAGACGCGCTTGCCATTACTCTTCTTGACCTGATCTACTGTACCTCGCTTGATTTCATTATTAATGGTCTGCGGGCAGACGCCAATTTCAGCAGCAATCCAACGATTGGACTTCCCAGCTTGGCGGAATCCGGCCACTTTTCCGTGCTCGAGTGATGTTAAGTGCTGACCTTTTTGGCGGTGTGTGCTATCCTGTTTCTGCATCAAGACAATATCCTCTTCCATTGTTTGTGTAGGAACTTCAATGATACAGGATATCTGTTCTTGATGTTTTTTATTGTCCAAAAAATTTTGAGACAGTGGCTAACTTGATTCTAAAATGCGCGAAAACATTTGAATATTTATACGCTCTCTTAAAAGTTGTCTCAGGAATCAGCTTACATCCAACAAAAGATCAGCTCCTAAAAGATGGGTTTGTGGTAAACACCATTTTAAAGGAAGCTGATCTTTTTTGTCCGAACAGCGTTCGGATTAATTTTACAATCTACCATACCAACTTTAAAGTTCATGTAGTTTCTGAAAGTAAGCTCCAATTGTTCAAAGAAGCAATATATAAACTTGCTGATGGAATATGCCAGGAATCATTGAACTACTGGAGTGCTGAAAATCTCCAAAATTTATTTTGTGACACAAAACTATTAAAGCATTCGTTCATTTCCACCTACACAGTACCTGCCAAAAAAAATAATGATATAAGAAAGCTTTTATGTATGATTAGCCACTAGGGTATACCCTAATAGTCATTTGCGTTTTTATACTATACTAGGAGCTGTAGACGTGCATTAGGACTGTCAAAAAGGAAAACGTTGAGACTTGCTAAAATTGGTTACGCTCGTTTGAGTTCCCAAGAGCGACGGTTAGATTGGCAGTGAAATTCTTCGATAAACTGTTATGGATAGGTTAATAAACATAAGTTGGAAATATACTTATGAATGACAGTGGTTTAATTGTGTAGGCAGCAATCATTATCATAATAGTATAGAGCTAATAAAAGGTAGGAAAGAATGGCGTGTAATTCTCTCCTACCTTTTTTATTGTTGCTAGTCTGATTAACCATTGATTTGCTATCGGTCAAAATTTCTATTATGAGATTAGACAAATTAAATATATGCTTTTAACAAAATGTTAACATGAGATTTTAAATATTAACACCATTTTAACACCTTTTCATATATCATATCTTTGGTTGATTTGAATATGTTTTGGAGATGTTCAAAATGATTGATAATTATTATTACAAAGATTATTCGGACCAGTATAGTCGAGAAAAAGTAATTTGTTTAATTGATAATGATATTAAAAAAAAGATGGGGGGGCTACATTCAAAGTACTTCAGGAGACCTTTTCATAGCAGATGTTACAATTTTTCATTTTTTCGATACTGCTCAGCATCTTAAATTTGACTACGGATTCTCAGACAAAGTTCCTATTAGTGTTAGAAAATTTTGGGAACAACGCATTAACGTGTTGGAGCACCCTTGATTAAATAAAAAAAATAATTGGAAGTGAGACAAATGGTTTTGGTCTTAGGAACGATCTTAACAATCTTTTTATTAGCTTATCTAATTTATGTTCTAGTGAAAGGAGAATCATAGTATGCCAACATGGGCTCAATATTTACCATATATCATTGTTCCATTATTATTAGCCATTCCATTAGGCAAGTACATCAGCCATATTATTAATGATCAGAACAATTTTATGAGCAGAATTATCCGACCAATTGAAAACAAAATATATAAATTTTTTCGTGTGTCTAATCGCGAGATGAGTTGGAAAACTTATTTAATAAGTATTTTAATGTTTTCTTTAGTTAGTTTTTTAGTTTTGTTTAGTATTTTGAGATTCCAAAATTATTTACCTGGGAATCCAGAACATTTTTCGGGGCTTTCTTGGTCATTAGCGTTTAATACTGCTGTTAGTTTTGTAACCAACACTAATTGGCAATCATATTCTGGGGAAATGGCTCTTTCTAATTTTTCTCAGACGATTGGTTTAACTGTTCAAAACTTTTCCTCTGCGGCTGTTGGAATTGCGGTTCTTTTTGCATTAATTAGAGGTATCCAACGTACAGAAGCAAAAGCAATTGGAAACTTTTGGCGAGACTTGACCAGGATCTTTCTATATCTTTTAATCCCGCTTAGTTTGTTTATGTCTATTATGCTCATGGCAGGTGGTGTTCCTCAAACAACTGGTGGTTATAAAACTGCTACCTTGGTACAACCTGTTGCCGTTGATAAACATAACCAGGCGATTTATGGGGCTGAAATTAACGTCAAAAAAAATACAGTTAGGATTAAAAATCATAAAATTGATGGGGCAAAAATTATAACTAAAGAAACCTTACCGTTATTCCCACAAGCTTCCCAGGTATCAATTAAGTTATTGGGGACTAATGGTGGGGGGGTCTTAGGTGCTAACTCTGCCCATCCATATGAAAATCCAACACCTTTTACAAACCTTATTGAAACAACGGCAATGCTTCTTCTGCCCATGGCGCTATGTTTTAGCTTTGGTGAATCTTTAAAGCGGCGTAAGGAAGGTTGGGCAATCTTCTCAGCTATGGCAATTATGTTTGTAGTTGCGTTAATATTTGAAGGAATTGTTGAACAACATGGGACCACTTTAGCTCATATTGGTAATTTGGCTATGGAAGGCAAAGAAACTAGAATTGGTATTCCTGGATCAGCTGTCTGGAGTATTGCTACTACTGCAACATCTACAGGCGCAACGAATGCAACATTAGATAGTTTTAGTTCTCTGGGCGGATTAATGCCCATGGCTTTAATGCAATTAGGCGAGGTTGTTTTTGGTGGTGTAGGATCTGGATTGTACGGCATGCTTGGATTTATCATCCTAACAGTTTTTATTGCTGGGCTAATGGTAGGACGTACACCAGAATATTTAGGTAAAAAAATTGGGCCTTACGAAATGCGTATGGCTGTTATCGCTTGCCTATCAACGCCAATTGCAATTTTAACTTGCAGCGCTATTCCAGCAATGTTAAAGAGTACTTTAACTAGTCTTAGCAATAGTGGAGCACATGGATTCTCTGAATTTTTATATGCTTTTTCATCAGCAGGGGCAAATAATGGTTCCAGCTTTGGAGGGTTCAATGGTAATACCATTATTTTCAATGTTTTATTAGCTGTTGCGATGATCATTTCTCGTTTTCTTCCTATTATCGCTATAATGGCGATTGCTGGTAAAATGGGACAGCATAAAATTGTTGCTAGTAGTTCGGGAACATTATCAACTACAAGTCCAACCTTTGTTTTTATGTTAATAATCGTTGTATTAATCATTGGCGTGCTTAGTTTCTTTCCAGCACTATCATTAGGACCAATAGCGGACTTTTTGACACATTAATATGATTTTACATTATGCGTTTCTAAAATTAGTAAGGTGGGTCTGACTATGAACGAAAAAATAGAGAAAAATCAAATGTTTAACCGAAAAATGTTAGGAGAGGCACTTAAAGAAACTTTTCTTAAGTTAAAGCCTAACCTACAAATTAAAAATCCAGTGATGTTTCTAGTTTATGTATCAGCAATTGCAACAACTATCTTATTTATTTTATCGCTTTTTGGCATCTCAGACAGAATTGTAAGTAGTGGTTTTATCTTTACAGTAGCTGTAATTCTTTGGATTACTTGCCTGTTTGCGAACTTTTCAGAGGCTGTCGCTGAAGGGCGCGGTAAAGCTCAAGCGGCAGAGTTGAGAAAATCAAAACGTTCAGTAATGGCAAAAAGGTTAAATAAAGTTGGCGATTTATCAAATATTGAAAAAGTTAGTGGAGAAAACTTAAATAAAGGTGATCTATTCCTTGCTGAAGCTGGGGACACCATTGCAGCAGATGGTGAAGTTGTCGAAGGAGCTGCTTCTGTTGACGAGAGTGCAATTACCGGTGAATCTGCGCCGGTAATACGAGAAGCTGGCGGAGATCGCTCTGCTGTTACCGGTGGTACTACTGTTTTATCAGATCATTTGGTCATCAAGGTAACACAAGAACAAGGTGCTAGTTTTTTGGACAAAATGATTGGAATGGTAGAAGGTGCTAACCGTAAAAAAACGCCTAATGAAATTGCACTAGAAATTTTTTTAGTTGCATTGTCTATCATATTTGTGTTGGTAGTGGCGGCATTATACACGTATTCTCAGTTATCATCTCAGATACTTGATATGAGAAATCCAATGTCTATTGTATGGTTAATTGCATTACTGGTTTGTTTAGCCCCGACAACCATTGGAGCACTTCTTTCAGCTATCGGTATTGCTGGCATGAGTAGATTGAATCAAGCTAATGTTTTAGCAACGAGTGGTCGGGCCATTGAGGCTGCTGGCGATACCGATGTATTACTCCTGGACAAAACTGGGACAATAACATTAGGCAATCGACGTGCCTCAGCATTTATTCCAGTCGATGGCCATTCAGAAAAAGAATTAGCAATTGCGGCACAGCTTTCATCCTTAGCTGATGAGACGCCGGAAGGAAGATCAATTGTTGTATTAGCAAAAGAAAAGTATGGCCTTAGAGAACAGAACTTAGAAGCAAATCAGGCTAAGTTTATTCCATTTTCAGCACAAACTAAAATGAGTGGTGTTAATTTTGCTGGAGATGAAATTCGTAAAGGTGCTGCGGAGAATATCAAACAATATGTCCTGACAAAAAAAAATAAATACAGCGAAGAATGCCAAATAGCAGTTAAGAGAATTGCTGAACAGGGAGGGACACCTTTAGTAGTATGCAAGAATGGTGTTATACTTGGTGTTATCTACTTGAAAGATATCATAAAACCCGGCGTTAAGGAAAAATTTGCTGATCTAAGGAAGATGGGCATAAAGACAATCATGATTACTGGCGATAATCCAGTAACCGCTGCTGCCATTGCTGCTGAAGCTGGGGTTGATAGTTTTCTATCTCAGGCTACTCCAGAAAGTAAAATGAAAACCATTCGTGAATATCAAAATAAGGGACATTTAGTTGCCATGACTGGCGATGGAACTAATGACGCTCCTGCCTTGGCTCAAGCCGACGTTGCTGTAGCTATGAACACGGGTACACAGGCTGCAAAAGAGGCTGGTAATATGGTTGATCTAGATTCTTCACCAACTAAATTAATTAAAATTGTCCAAATTGGTAAACAATTATTAATGACTCGAGGAAGCTTAACCACTTTTTCAATTGCAAACGACATTGCTAAGTATTTTGCTATCATTCCGGCTATGTTTGTAGGATTATATCCCAAGTTAAATGTGCTTAACATTATGCATTTGTATAGCCCAACAAGTGCAATCCTGTCAGCATTGATTTTTAACGCACTAATTATTGTCGCCTTAATTCCCCTGGCACTCAAGGGAGTACGTTACCGAGAAGTTCCAGCTAGTCAGTTACTGCGGCATAATTTGCTAGTTTATGGGCTTGGTGGGATAGTTGCTCCATTCATTGGAATTAAGTTGATCGACTTGATCATTGCACTCATACTACAGATTCTATGAGAAGGGAGAAAGACAATAATGGTAGTTAAGACATTAGGTAAGTCAATTTTGGCAGTAATTGTCATAACGATTATTTGTGGTATCTATACCTTAATTGTTAGTGCAATTGGGCAAACCTTTTTTACCTCACAAGCAAATGGCAGTTTAGTTAGATCTGGTCAAACAGTAAAGGGATCAGCACTAATTGCACAACCATTCACAAGCAAAAAATACCTGTGGGGTAGACAGATGGATATTACTGTTGGCGATATAACTGGACAAAAAAACAATAAAAATATTATGTACTCTGTGGCCTCACAAATGAGCCCTAACGATAAAAGTTATCAAAAGGAGATTATTGATAAAGAAAAGACAATAAAAAGATTGAATCCTAATGCCACTTATCGACATGTTCCCATTGACCTAGTAACTAATTCAGGAAGTGGCTTAGATCCAGAAATATCACCAACTGCTGCTAAATATCAGGTTAAGAGAATTGCTAAGGCTCGGCATGTCAGTGTTCAAAAAATTCAACGAGTGATTGACCAAAATACCAAAACTCGCACTCTGGGAATTCTTGGTGAACCTCGGGTTAACGTGCTAGAAACTAATCTGGCCTTGGATAAACTATCAAAATAACTTTTGAAGCTTAGCTGAGATAAGTCGCGGGTTAAGCCCCTAAATGATTACCATATGTGATAATCATTTAGGGTTTTTTTGTCATATGTAATAGAGCCTATAAAGATCTTGATTTGAAGATTATAAAAGATAAGACTTTATTTTTGGGTAAATTTAGTTAGAACGATAGTATACTTACCAAGGATATTCTTGTATTCTATTTGGAGGGATAACTAGATGAATCAAAATGAACGTGCAAGTAGGTACTTAAAAGATGCAAATCTTGAAACTTCAGGCCGGGGGAAATTAAAGATTTTCTTTGGTTATGCCGCTGGTGTTGGCAAAACTTATTCTATGCTAGCAGAAGCACAGAACTTGAAGCAGGAGGGCCAGGATGTCATTATTGGATACCTTGAGGATCATGGCAGGGCAGATACACGCAATCTTGCTAGGGGGTTAGAATCAATCCCTGTAAAAAAAGAATCCTATAAGGGAATGTATCTTCAAGAATTCAATCTCGATGGTGCACTGGAACGACATCCACAGACAATTTTAGTTGATGAGTTAGCACATACAAATACGAAAAAAAGTCGCCATTTGAAACGTTATCAAGACATTCAGGAATTACTTACTGCTGGTATCAATGTTTATACAACGCTAAATGTTCAACATCTAGAAAGCCTGCACGATATAATTTTTGAACAATTAAACGTTGATATTCAAGAACGAGTACCAGATTATATATTTGATATGGCAAATCAGGTCAAGTTAATTGATATCGAACCCAATGATCTGATCAATAGACTTAAAATTGGAAAAATATATTCTAGAAATCATATAAAACAAGCATTAGCTAATTTTTTTAAATCTGAAAATCTTACTACGTTAAGAGAACTTGCATTGAGGAAAATGACTTTAAGATTGGCTACTCACTCAAAGGTAGATACTGATCGGCTACTAGTCTGTTTATCCGGATCTAAGAGTAATGAACGTGTCATTCGTTCTGCTGCACAAATGGCTCAAGCTTTTAATAGTGACTTCATTGCGGTTTATGTTAAGAACAATCAGTTTAATAAATGGGAGGAAAACTTAAATAATAACATTAGCCTTGCCCATCAACTAGGTGCAAAGATTATTAAATTGCAGGGTGAGAACCCAGCTCTGCAAATTACAGAGTATGCCAAAGAAAGCGGCGTAACCAAAATTGTACTTGGGGCTAGTCCTTATAAAAAAATATGGCAAACACGATCTACACTTGTGGATCAAATAGGATATCTGTTACCAGAAGTTGATGAGTATGTAATTAATAGTGCTAAAACTAATTTGAATCAAGTCCAACATTTAAATGGTACATTTTTAACCCATTTTAAAGGTTCACTTAGTAAGTCTGGCTCTAAGCGCATGGCTAAAAATATGCTAATGATTTCAAGTATTATTTTGGGAAGCACAGTGGTTGGAGAACTATTAATATTTGCACAAGTACCATTGGTAAATGTCGTTTTGGTTTATATGTTAGGGATCATGCTCTGCGCAATTAACCTAAAAGATCAAGTATATGGATTCTTATCAGCTTTTTTAGCAGTAATTAGTTTCAATTTATTTTTTACCAAACCCTATTTTTCTCTTAGTAGTAGTCCAGTTTACTTGTTGACATTTTTTTTAATGCTACTAGTTTCAATAATCAGTAATTATTGGACACTAAAATTGAAGCACCAAGTTCAATATAACTCTAACCGTGTCTACCAAACAGAGGTGCTGTTGGAAACTATTCGTAAATTGCAACAAGCCAAATTATCAACCGATATTATTGACACGACTGTTCAACAACTACAAAAAATTTATAGTGCTACAATGGTCTTTTATGAATGCCAGGATTCTAAGTTACTGCAACCTAAAATTTATCTGTTAAACCAAAGCCAGAGCTCTTTTTATGAGTTTTCCAGTGATAACGAGAAAGCCATTGCAACCTGGGTATTCAAGAATGGTCAAGAAGCTGGATTAACTACTAATACTTTACCACAAGCAAAGTGTTTGTATTTACCTATTTTTGGAAATTCCCCTTCATCAGTTGTTGCGGTTATAGGCTTAGCAATAAATTCAAAACGATCTTTGGAAATATTTGATCGTAATTTAATTATTTCGATATTAGATGAATGTGGTCAAGCCTTATCAAGGATGAGAATCCTAAATGAAAAAAGAAAAGCTGAAATTAAATCGCATCAGGAAAAACTCAGGGCTAACTTGCTACGAGGAATCTCCCATGATTTACGAACACCGTTAACAAATATTTCTGGTAGTGCAGATATATTGAAACGAGAAGGAAATAAGCTTAGTGATGTTGAGAAGTATACATTATATGAATCAATATTTAATGACTCTTCATGGTTAATTAGTCTAGTGGAGAATCTATTGGCAATGACTCGTTTAGAGAGTAGTCTTCAAATACGTCATTCTCCAGAGTTAGTTGATGATATTATTCAAGAATCTTTGCAACATCTTAGCCCAGGATTTGAAGATCATAAGATTACCGTTAACTTGTCTGATCCATTATTAATGGTCATGGCTGACGCACACTTAATTACCCAAGTCATTATTAATATAGTTAACAATGCTATTCAACACACACCGGAAAAAACCAAAATTTCGATTAGAATTTTTCAAAAGAATACCAATCAAGTCCAATTTGAGATTTCAAATAACGGACCAAAATTAACTAATGGTGATCTGGCTCACCTATTTGAACTGTTTTACACTGGCAAACAAAAGCAACCATTAAGGACTCAAAGAGGGCTTGGAATTGGCTTATCATTGTGTAAATCTATTATTGAAGCTTATAATGGTAATATTTGGGCTAAAAATTTAAATAACGGCGTATGTTTTTACTTTACTTTACCTATTTGGAGCAAAAAAAATGAAAAATAGAATTTTGATTGTCGAAGATGATCCAGAAGTAGCTCGATTAATACAAATGACATTAAGATCCGCAGATTATAAGTATGGCATAGCTAGAAATGGCAATAAAGCGCTCCAATTTATTCCAATTTTTCAACCAGATGTACTTTTACTTGATCTAATGTTACCCGATATGGATGGGATGGACATTATTAAGCAAATACGAGCTGCCAACAATAATATACCTATTATTGTTATTTCAGCACGTGATGAGGACGCCGACAAAGTGCAGGCTCTAGATTTGGGTGCTGATGATTATTTAACAAAACCCTTTTCTATTGATGAATTACTGGCTAGAATTCGTGTTTCCTTGAGAAGGACTAACATAATATATAACAACGGAAAAACCAATATTAATAATTATTGTAATGGAGAATTGACTATCAACTTTGATTCACAAACGGTCAAAGTAAACCAAAATGAAATCCATTTAACACCAATCGAATATAAGGTTTTGAGTATTCTTGCTGAAAACACTTCCCGCGTGTTGACACACCACTATCTGTTGAAAGAGGTCTGGGGGACAGAATCGGTTGAAGATACATCTTCTCTTCGAGTGACCATTGCAACTTTGCGAAAAAAGATTGAAGTTAATACTCAGAATCAGTATATTAAAACACACATTGGAGTCGGTTATCAGATGGTTCAATTAGATAGTTAAGAATAGAAGACCCATAATTTATGGTTTCAATCAGTATATCGTAAATTATGAACTTCTTTAAAGTGATTTCATTATGATGTATATGGCATAGTTGCTTTTTATCTAATAAAAGATCGTCCGCAACCGGCCAAAGTAAAGTGCTCCATAATTGTTAGACAAGAAATCTAACAGTTATGGAGCACTTTACCACTGCCTTTAAAGCGGCTCGCTTTTTTATTTACATTCATATTTTACCATCAGTGATTACCCATAGCATAGCAAATTATGAAACGCCTATTTGATAACTGATCATCTAATTGAGTTAATACTTTTCAACTTCACGTGAATCTATTATTCGCAAGGTACTCACATACATTATTTCACCGTATATGAGACTTGGTCTGTAATATCACAAATTTCAGAAATCCTGGTAACAATGGCTAGAATAACCGAAGCGGAGAAATTTGTTTCGATTACGGTACCATTTTCAAGCGTGGCCGGTGCGGTGTGAGGCCTAAAGAGCCTTCGACTTATCTGATCGTTTTCTTTAATCCGATCATAATTAAGACTATCCCTATTCCAAAGATCATTGAGGAAGATTTTCAACATTTGTTGGTAGATTGCAAATTTAAACATTAAGATTATTTTTGCCTGTAATAATTATCTGAATAAGGGACATTTTTACCAAAACACTTGGTAGCTGGAATGTTAGAAAAGCACTGCCCTGCGGCGATGTGTACCATCTATTTAGGCATGCTATTAAAAAAATGGCAAAGCTTAAAGATTAAGGGCGATTGGACGATGAACTTGGCGTATAAAGTCATGATGAACCAGCAGCGAAGCTATACGTTACGGCAGTACGCGGTGATTTGTATTGGGACCAACGCGCTGGATGATTACGAAGAGCAAACCATGAAGATCATTCATGAATTGGAGCCGGGGCACAAGTTGATTCTGATGACACCTTATAATGCCCGGGCCGACGCTGACTGAAATTCATCAAAGTTGGCCGTTTTGGAACGGCGTCTGCCAGCTAAGTATAAGTTCATTACGATTGCCGACTGGGGCAAGATTGCGGCGCAACATCCAGAAGTCTTCAAAGGGATAGATGGCGTACACTTCGGTGGCATTCGGACTGGTGATATTTTATACGCCAAGGTAATCAATCAGGCACTACAAGTGGCTAAGCATTCCCCTGTTAAAGAGGATTAGATAAAAATATTTCTTGACGTTTTTGATATATAATGATTAAAGTGTTTAGATAGAGTAAAGCGGGGCCATAACTTAACAGTTGTGGCCTCTTTTTTGATGCTGTATAATTAAAGGGTTAGAACCGTGTCATTACTTAATGACATAAATAAGGAGATAAAAAGATGAAATATGGCTATGCGCGGGTCAGTACCACTGATCAAAAATTAGCAAATCAAATTGAGTTACTAAAATTGGCAGGAGCAGAAAAAATCTTTCAGGAAAAGTTTACCGGCACAACTACTGAACGACCGGAGTTTCAAAAACTGTTGCGCGTTCTAAAAACAGGCGATACTTTGATTGTCACTAAGTTGGATCGGTTTGCACGGAACACGCGCGAGGCATTAGCCATTATCCAAGAGTTGTTTAAAGAAAATGTCAAAGTTAATATTTTGAACATGGGCTTAATTGATAATACGCCGACTGGCCAATTAGTCTTTACAATATTTAGCGCCTTTGCGCAGTTTGAACGCGACATGATTGTCACGCGCACACAAGAAGGTAAATTGTATGCCAAGCAACATGATCCGTTGTTTCGGGAAGGACGACCGAAAACGTATTCTGATGAACAAATCAGATTTGCTTATGAGCTGCGAAAACAAGGCATGACCTACAAGATGATTGAACGAAAGACGGGGATTAGTAAACGCACGCAGCAGCGACGGTTTAAGTTAATTGAGAAACCAAGTGATACTTCTAAAATCTAAGACAGGTGAAAGATCATGAAAAGGATATTTTAAATTATTTCCTATTTTGACTGATTTTTAATAATCGTGTGATGCCCCTAATAGTTTGATGTTTACCGTGTATTGTAAAGTGTTTATATACTATAATTTAAAAAGTGTTCTGGACGATTAATATTCGTATTTGGTCACCAGATAGCTGGCGTTTTTGCTTGAATCTAAAACAATTTATCAGGGATAGTCGAATTAGCTTATGATCATAATATTGTTTTTAATCCGATAACGTTGTTAGGAATCAATAAAAGCATCATCATCACTTAGAAAACGTTAACTGTCCTTGGAACTTTGACAGCACGCTTGATCGATATGATAGTTCTTTCTAGTTAGTCATTCTATGGTAAGATGATCATCGATTTTTAATAACTTAATTTACAAACGAAAAGTCATAACAATGAGTATAAAAATAAAAGTCATCTGTCAAAAGGGAAGAAAAAATATTATGTCAAACAGAATAAATAAATACAAGACTGTTGCTTCAATTACAACAGAATTGATTAACCTGGAATCTATTTTGAAATTACCCAAGCCAACCGAGGCCTTTATGAGTGATATTCATGGCGAATTTAATGCATTTCAACAGACAAGACAATCTGTCTATGGATTTGTTGTGGTATATGTGGGCTGGCCCCAACTCCCCATTATTTGGCAAACAAAATATGACTAAATTTGAGCGTTACTTTATCGCTGATAAGGCTACACACAATGAAAACCCAAATCCATACTATCAATTGCGACATAATGAGAAGTTTGTAAGAAAGTTATTGGGGGCATTCGGGCTTGACCCGGATACTAGTCATGTCGTAAATGGTCATACACCGGTAAAAAAGGGAACTTCGCCTATCATGGCAAATAAGAAGATGGTGGTCATTGATGGTGGCTTTTCACGACCATATCAGAAGGTGACCGGCATTGGTGGGTATACGTTGCTCGATAATTCATTTGGTATGCAGTTGGTCACACACGAGCCATTTATTTCTAAAGTAGCAGCAATACGCGATTTAACTGATATTGTGTCGACTAAACGAGTCGTAGAGACTGAAGATAGGCGGCGTACCGTGGCAGAAACTGATATAGGTCGCGAAATACAAGTACAAATTGAGGAGTTAAAACAGCGACTTCAAGAACTGAAGAAATAATGGCCCTGAGGCCAATTATGTATAATGGCTGTTCGTCAAATCAAGTTGATGGCGGTTCAAGTTAACAGTTAGACCATAAATGGTCTAGCTGTTTTTTTATTTGGCTGATGAGCTTGCTCGAAGCCAAAACATTTGAATATTTATACGTTCAGTAAAGTTGTTCCAACTACGATATCCATAGGCACTACTTTTTATCTTTTTTATTCTTCCAATGATTCCCTCTAAAAATCCGTTGGAATATTTAAGCTTCAGTGCATTTAATACTTGTTTACGATATTTTCTTAATGATGGGCAAATTACAAGTTTAATCAATGACCATTAAAAATACATCATCAACAGACTGCCATTGAAAGATTCCGGGCTTGTTCGGATTAAACTTGTAATTTGCCATGTTAAAAAATAAATCTCTTTAACAATAATTGTTTCAACTTGATATTGAATAAATTTCAAAATGCACAAATACCCATCATCTATTAATTTAGGTGGTGGGTATTTTTTGCTGTTTTTAATGGAATATAGAAATAAAAAACAAAATTTTTCTTATAAAATAGTGTCCTTTAGAGTTGAATATCTACGCCTGTCCTCTGAAGATAGATATTTTTTATAATTGTCTACAAGTAGTTGTATAGTCTCATAATCAAATTTTATTTTTTGTATCATTTTAATTGTGTCAAGGTCTGCTTTAATGTCTTTATTAATTTTAATAGATACTTTTTGATTAGCAAAACCCTTTTTATTGTGGGCTTTTCTAGTTTCAACGAAGTCTATATCTCCATCTATATGATATTTAGTCATTGCTTTCGTCCCTAAGCTTGTTATTATTTTTTATTGCTTCAACGTTATTTCTAACTAGCTTTTTACTTTGTGATGGTAGCTCTTGTATGTATTGTTCCATAACATCATTTACTACTTCATACATTTTTTTATTTTGAATACTTGCAATCGTTGAAATAGCAGAGTGTGTATCTAAAGGAAGTCTAATCGATTTAGGTAAATCTTTTGACGTTAATCTTCGATTAGGATGAGTAAGTATTTTTTTATTAGGCATACTTCTTTTCTCTTCTACAGAGTTTTCTGGAGAAATAGTAATAGGCCGTTTAGTTTTATTTTTTCGAAATGCCTCTAATCCAATTTTATCTGTCATTATTCTTTTCCTTCCATTTCAATCAAATTCATGCGTTCAATTAACTCATTGACTACCTTTTTGTAAACGTCGTGAACCCGTCTATCATTAATATCTTTAACATTATCAGTTATTCCAGTTCTATCAAATCTCTTTAACCGCGCCATTTGTTTAATTCTACTTTTAAATATATTCTGTTCACCAAAACTATTTATTGCATCAGTAATTATATCTAAATCTAAGTCTGAACCATTTTGTTGAAGTACTGGAAGTACGCCTAATAAATCTAGGTCTAGATTATAATCATCTTGAAGTTGTAAAAGATGTTCAATATATTTTTCAGCACCCTTTAAGGCTCTTTCTTGAGTTTGCAAAATTACTACCACATAGTTGCTACTTACTAGTGCACTATCTGTAAATTTATTTAGCTGAGGTGGAACATCCATAATAATATAGTCATAATCTTTTTTTATTGGTTCTAACAAAGTATTGAAATAATGGTCTTGAGAATAGTCATCTTCAAAGTTTGAATAAAGAAATTTTTCATAACCCTGTAAGTCTTCATAGGAAGGAAGCAAATCTAAATTATCTTTTATACTAATTAGAGCACCTGATAATTTTTTGCTCTTTATAGATTCAAAGAGTGTTTCCTTAAATACTGGCTTCTGTTGGTACACGCTGCTCATTGTATTTAGAAGTAAGTCTGTTGCATTAGCCTGTGGATCCAAATCCACGATGAGGACACGCTTTCCCATTTTTGATAGAGTGTAGCTAAACATTACGGCATTGGTCGTTTTACCTACACCGCCCTTAAAATTACCTGTTGTTATAACTTTTGTCATAATTAATCTCCAAGTATAAAATTATAATTTTATAAATTTCCAAAATTATATTTTTATAAAGTTATAATTTTCCATTTTTATAAACTTATAAAAATATAACTTTATAAAAATATAATACAACTTTTTGTGCTGATTAATCAAGTCTATATAGTTAATTTTATTTTTAGTATAAAAGTATAAAAGTATAAATTTCCAAATTTATAAATTTATAAACCTATAATTTTATAAATTTATAATTTTATAAAATTGGAAATTTATAAAATTATATCTTGACATTTTTATAAAAATAAAAAGTTTTATTGACTGATGTAACAAAGATGCGTTATATTTAAGACAACAAAAAAAGGAGCTCCGATTTCTCGAAACTCCCTTATAAAAGAAAAATCGCCACCAACGCCAATTGGTGACAACCTGAATAGCAACATTAATATGTAGGTTCATTGTATAATCGTTTTCCTCGATTGTCAATGCGATTGATTCTAAAAACGTGGAAGCCAAACCACGAGGAATAATGTGAACCCAGCTTCTGGTGAATTGAAGCCAGTGACAGTCGTTGAGGGAAGCGTGAAAACAAATAGACAGGGGAGCCATCTACTCGCCACCGCAAAAAGAAAAATAGGTCCTCACGTGAATAACTGTATCACTCGCAGGCGTGGGGCAGCATGGTGCTAGCTGGTAGACTCGAAGCTACTATATAATAGCACAGGGCGGTAAAACGGTTGAAACCACTGATCATAAGGTGGTGGAGACGGTATTACTCAATAGTTATAATCAAACAAATATAAATAAAGATTATGACGCCAATAAGGGCGTTTTTTTATTGGTCTGAAACGCAGTTTCAATATTAAGTAATGTGTTGGACACAACACGCAAATGAGTGACAAAGTGAGACTCGTGAGAACTGACGAGCTATAATTGATTTGTATCCTATCCTTAAATTTAAGGGTACAAATCTGCGTTCAACAGCGATCAAACCTCTAAGCTAACGTGGGTAAAGCAACAAATAAACAAAAAAATATATGATTGGAGATCTATTTATTATGGAAGATGAAAGAGAACAAGCTTTGGAAAGAAGAAATAAATATTTAATTGAAGAGAAAGGTTATGTCAAATGTGCGGCTTGTGGAGATTTAATAAAACAAGGAACCTACGGATATGATATAGAAATGTGTGGGAATTGTCAGGAATATCAAATGAGAGAAAGATAGTCGTTTTTCACAAAGAAAGGGAAAGACTGAATCCCATTAAATCAACATTCCTGACCTATACCAATTATTCTTCACAAACTTTCAAAAATGAAATGCTGATGTACCAGTAGTTAGAGGCCTAACTTCGCTTTATGTACATTATGTGAAGTAGAAATTGGTATAGCTAGTTGATGAGGTGATCATACGATTAATTGGGTTAATATTGCAGTTTTAATTCCATTCTTAATTTTAATTGGTGTTATTTGTCTAATTGTGGGATTCTGGCATGATTTTAAGGACTTAACCGTTATTCAAAAGACCGTTATTATCTTGTGTGTCATTGGCTACGTCGTTCCTGTTGTGTTAAATCAGGTAATGAGAATTAAGAGCGTAAAATATCTTGTGTAAATGCATAAAAGATTTCTGAATTGTATAGAAATAGGGAATGCCTTCCCTTATGATATTTAGTAACCACAGAAAACATCACAGGAGGCATTCCCCATGAATGAACTTACCACAGAAATTATCGCTGCACTAGCCCAAAAGCAAGATTTGGACGAAGTTTTTCGTCACCACCTCGAAATTGCGATTAACCAGCTGCTTCAAACCGAATTGGCAGAGTTTTTGGGTTACGAACGCTACTCATACGCTGGGATGAACACTGGTAATAACCGCAACGGCAGTTATGAGCGCTCGTTTGATACGAAGTACGGCCAACTTAACTTAACCATTCCTCGAGATCGCAATGGCCGGTTTGAAAATCATACCTTGCCAGCCTACGGTCGGCACAGTGATAATTTAGAAACAACGGTCATTCAGTTGTATACCAAGGGAATTACCACTGCTGAAATTGCCGAACTCATTGAGAAAATGTACGGTGCTCACTACTCCAAAGCCACGGTTTCCAACATGACTAAAGCCGTCAATGAACAGGTTCAAGCTTTCCAGCAACGTCGACTGGCTTCACAATATGCGGCCATCTTCTTAGATGCCACTTACTTGCCGTTAAAGCGGGATACCGTTCAAAAAGAAGCCGTTCATATTGCGATTGGCATTCGTCCAGATGGTACGAAAGAAGTGCTGAACTACCAAGTGGCGCCAACGGAATCGACTGGAATCTGGACTGAACTGCTGGGAACCTTGATCAAGCAGGGCGTTAAAGATGTGCTGTTGTTTGTGGCCGATGGGTTAGTTGGTTTGGATGAAGGCTTGAATCGGCATTTCCCTAAAGCCAAACGACAACGTTGCCTGGTTCATGTTGGGCGGAATCTGATGAACAAAGTTCGCGTAAAAGACCGCAAGGCCGTGATCAGTGACTTTAAACAAGTTCATCGGGCCGCCAACCGTGAAGCAGCTGAACTGAAACTGAATGAGTTCGCCAACAACTGGCATCAGACCTATCCCAAATTAATCAAAGATCTGCTTAAAATGCCGAATTTACTCACTTTCATGGACTTTCCACCAGCTATCCGGCAATCACTATACTCCACTAACCTGATTGAGAACTTTAATAAGCATCTCAAGCGCACCACCCACCACAAAGAACAATTTCCAACGGAAGATTCACTGGATCGCTTCCTGGTTTCTCAGTTTAATGTTTATAACGAGAAGTCTCTGAAGCGGATCCACCGAGGGTTCAAAGGACTCCAGGACACCTTGGAAGCATCATTTATTTAAGTTAGATACATATTATATGTACGAAGGCATTTCATTTACACAAGATTCTTGACGCTACCTGAATAAGCCCTTAGTCACTCATTGAGCTATTTATTCTCTCTGTTTTAACTTCACATTATAAAGGACTGATACGATTGATAATGGATAAACTAAATGATGTGACAAATTCCTATAAAAAAAATTCAACTTTCTATATATTGAGTTTATTTTTTCAAGAACATATTCATGAGATTCCTTATATTACAATGGATGAGGTTGCTATTAGAACGTTTGTATCAAAAAGTCAAATTTCTAAATATGTCAGATATTTAGACTATAAAACGTACATTGACTTTAAAGACGCCTGCTTAGAATACCTTGAATCCTTAGAGAGACGCCGTCACGATTTTAAAGTATATGATAATATGAAAGATAATATTTTAAATTTTACAAATACTATGATTTATTTTCTTAACTCTCTAACAAATTCTTTAGATTATAATCGCCTGGAGTTATTAATTAAACAGCTTACCTCAGCAAATACTATATATGTGTTTGCTCAAGGTGATGCTCGTTACCTCTGCCATCAGATCCAAACAGAACTACAAGTGATCAACAAGAATGTTATTATTTGCGATGTTGATTTTAATCATTCCTACGATATTAACGACAATGATTTATTATTAGTACTCAGTATAGACGGCAATACTTTCAAGTACAACAAACGCGTAGTGAAGAGAATTGAGGAAACAAATGGAACAAAATGGCTCATAAGTTGTCAAAGTAATATAAGATTCAAAGGGAAACAGTTACATGTTCCCATACAATATGAAAAATTCAATGCCTACTTTTTTAAATATGTTATTGACTTATTAATCCTCAATTTAAAGCAAACCTATTAAACTTGTTCGTCAAGGAAGTTTCCATTAAAGAAACTTCCTTTTTGATTAGCAATATACCCCTTATACTTAGTGATAAGAACAAGGAGGAATATATATGTCATTTCCAAACAATTTTTTATGGGGCGGAGCAACTGCTGCGAATCAAACAGAAGGAGCTTACAACATTGATGGACGAGGCCTTTCAAATTTAGATTATATGCCTTACGGGGAATTACGTTTCCAAATAGGTACAGGAAATTTGGATCCTAAATCTCTACCAGAGGATACTTTTTTCCCATCAAGAGTCGCCATTGACCATTATCACCATTACAAAGAGGATATTGCACTGATGGCCCAAATGGGATTCAAAGTCTATCGTTTATCACTCTCTTGGTCAAGAATTTATCCTAAGGGAAATGAATCCAAACCTAACCAGTTAGGCCTGAATCACTATCTGAATGTCTTTAAAGAGTGTCGAAAATATAATATTGAACCCTTAGTAACCATCAATCATTTTGATATCCCTATGTATTTGGTTGACGAATATGGTGGATGGAAGAATCGTAAAACTATTGATTTTTATTTAAAATTCACTGAAACAGTGTTTCATCAGTATAAAGATTATGTCAAATATTGGCTTACTTTTAATGAAATCAATATGGTCTCACATTTCCCTTTTGTAGCAACAGGCTTAACTTTTAAACCAGAGTATAATAGAGAGCAGATTACAACTGATGTGATCCATCATCAATTAGTCGCCAGCGCTAAAGCAACTCAGCTTGCTAAAAAAATAAACCCTGATTTTCAAATTGGATGTATGTTGGCTGCTGGAAGTTATTATGCTCAGACGCCGCGTCCAGAAGATGTATGGAAATCTATCCAAGATTCACGTGAAAGCTATATGTTTTCAGATGTCCAAGTAAGAGGAAGCTACCCTAATTATTATTTAAAACAAATCGAACAACAAAACCTCACTCTTCCTATTAAAGACGGTGATATCGAAGTTTTAAGAGACCACACTGTAGATTTTATTAGCTTTTCTTACTATTCTTCAAGAGTAAGCAGCGCCCAACCTGATGCTGCGAATCAAACCGAAAGCAATATTTTCGCTTCAGAAATCAATCCTTATTTAGAAACTAGCGAATGGGGTTGGCAAATTGATCCATTAGGATTTCGAATTACAATCAATGAAATTTATGATCGTTACAACAAACCTATGTTTGTTGTAGAGAATGGTTTAGGGGCTGTCGATAATTTGACAGAAACTGGTGAGATTCATGATGATTATAGAATTGAATACCATAAAGAACATATCAAAGCCATGTCTGACGCAATCACTCTGGATGGTGTCGAATTAATCGGCTATACATCATGGGCATGTATTGATTCTATTTCTAATGGAACTGGTGAAATGGCTAAGCGCTATGGTTTTATTTATGTTGACCGAGATAATTTCGGTAAGGGAACATTCAGACGTATTCCGAAAAAATCTTTTTATTGGTATCAAGAAGTAATTAAAAGTAACGGTGAAAATTTAAATGAAAAATAAATTTAAACTAACCTCATTATTTCGTTTCTTTCTTCTTTTATTCGGATCTTTAGTCATGGGCTTTGGAGTTTCATTATCCATATCAACAGGTTATGGGAGCGATTCTCTTTCTTGGGTCTGGCAAGGGATTTCACTTCATACTAATTTAACTTTAAATCAATCCAATATGATCATCACTTTACTAATGCTGATTTCACCTTTACTTTATGACCGCGCTCAATTAGGTATTGGGAGTATTCTCCAACCGTATATTGTTGGAGCAACTGCCGAATATACATTAAACCGAGGACTCAGTAATCCGGGCAACTTTCTTTTCTTAATTATGGGTATTTTATTACTTGGGATTGGAGCCGGTATATATACTAGTGCAAATCTAGGGAAAGTGCCTTATGATGCATGTGTTTTTTGGATTAGTAAGGTCACTAAGAAATCAATTGGGTTGATTAGAAGTTTAGGAGATCTGTGTCTCTTTATTATTGCTTGGTTGCTTAATCAGCATCTTATTATTGGTCCTTTAATCTCCGTATTTCTGATTGGTTACATTCTAAACACTACGTATAATTTAATTAATGGTAGATTGCAAATTTAATCCGAATTTTTGGACAAATTTGTCAGCATAACCTGATACGGTGTTTGCCAGTCGAGTATTTTAAGCGGTCGCTGGTTAATTTGGAGTAACGTCGTCGTTAAATCTTGAGCACTAATGTGCTCAAAACGAGTCCCTTTAGGATAAAAATAACGTAAATTCCGATTAAAGCGTTCATTACTACCACGTTCAGCTGGAGTATAAGCATGGCAGTAATAGGTCTTAATACCATATTGTGATTCAAGTGATACTAGCCCACTAAACTCAGTGCCACGGTCCACAGTAAAGCTGTGCACCGGACCATTAAAAGTGGTTAGGAACTTAGTTAGTGCTTCATTAACAGTCGCTGTCGTCCGATCTTTTAACCGGTATGCCCAAAGGAACCGTGATTTGCGATCGATTAAAGTTAATAAAACTGCCTTACTATGCCCACGAGGACCAACGACTGTATCTAGTTCAAAATCGCCGATGCGATTACGTTGATTAATCATCATGGGACGCTGTTCAATTGATCGCCCCAAAGATTGATTATATTTGGATCGTTGGTCAACGTTACGCCGTTGGCGTACGCCATGTTCAGGTAGATCATTCAAGGAGAAACCAATTCTCCCCTGATTTAGCCAATTATAAATAGATTTAGTAGCTAGTTTAAATTCGTGAGCAATCATTCCTGGTGACCAGCTTAGACGTAAATGGTTGAGAATTTTTTGCTTTAACTCATCGCTCAGCTTAGTTTTCCGACCACATCGTGATCGCTTGTATTCGGCATCTGTTTGTGCTAATTCAGCCTGATAAGGTTGACATCGAGATAATTCATAAGAAATTGTTGACGGTGATTGGTTCAGCCGAACGCCCATTTGGATATTGGACAGCCCTAGTTCACAAAAGGTTTCGATTTTAATTCGTTCGGAATAGGTTATACTAGACAAAAGATCAGCTCCTAAAAGATGGGTTTGTGGTAAACACCATTTTAAAGGAAGCTGATCTTTTTTGTCCGAACAGCGTTCGGATTAATTTTACAATCTACCGAAAAGGTAAACGCGGTTCTGAATGTCTCTTAAAACCTGTCTCAAATATTGACTTCAATCCAACTTCATTCGTTGGCCTTATTGTGATCCTGGGATTAGATTTAGTTATGTAATGGCCGCAAATGATTAATTATACTCAAAAGCAGATTTCAACTTTTCATGCCATTCCTGGTTACTCACTGAAATCTGCTTTTTGGTTATCATTTTAAAATTAATCAACTAACCTGGCATTTTCAGGCTTTGCTAGTCATTAAGACTCACCAACGACACACCACCGTCTCCCGTCTCAAAAACCGAATAACAGCCCGCTTTAAAATCCACCGACCAAAAGTCGCCGCCGGTCCAATAACGGTACAGCGTTCGCAACACCCCCTGATGCGCAACCACTAACAATGTACTGTTTGACGGCAGCGTTTCCCGATAATGGTCGAGGGCGGTCGTCACCCGTTTTTCAAATACTCGGTATGGTTCGGCGCCAGCGGGGGTGACATCAAACGGCGCCTGCAGCCAAGCCGCCCAGGTTGTTGGATCCCGAGCTTCTACCTGGTCAGCGTTCAAACCTTCCCAGATTCCAAAAGGCATTTCGTCAATGTCCTTTTCGATAATCTGTTTGGTTTGCGGATGATATTGCATGATTGCGTCCATGGTTTGCTGAGTCCGTTTTAAATCACTGCGGATTGCGTAATCGATCGTTGTGGCCTTCAGCTTATCGGCAAGCTCTCTCGCCTGCCTGAGTCCCAAGCCATCCAATTCAATATCCGTACGTCCATAATATTTCTTTTCTTTGTTATATCGCGTCTCACCGTGGCGAGTCATTAATAATTTCATCCAAAAGCCCTCACTAACGATGTTACTACCAATAAAAACGCGACTTGAGCCAGCTCACCATACGCACCAATTGTGTCACCGGTAAAACCGCCCAGTTTATGCGTGATGTAGTGCCGGTACCAAAGAGCTCCCAGGACCACTGCGAGATAACCGCAGAGGCCGAAAGTCCCTAACAGACCACCAAATACCAAAATCGAAAAAAGCTGAGCGATCATGATTTGCCAGGTGGCAACACCAGTCCAGAGATTACCAAGCCCCTTCGTTTTGCCAGCATAAACCATTTTGTAAAATAACAGCGCCATGCCGGTCTTGGCCACCATGGTCGTACAGGCCACCAATGAAACGAATTGCCAGGCCGCCAAATACTGACTGCAGACAACCCCGGCACCCATGACAATTGCATAGAAATAGATCAGGGCCAGACTTCCCATGGTGCCAATCCGGCTGTCCTTCATAATTTCTTTGATCCGGTCCACCGTCCGCGATGAATAAAGACCGTCGGCAGTGTCGGCCAAGGAATCCAAGTGAAAGCCGCCGGTTAGAACCCCATCGGCCACCCAGAATAAGATCCAAGCAAACCAGCTGGGAAATACCAAGGTCATCAGCCAGAAAAAGAGGGCCTCGAGGCAGCCAATCAAAAATCCAAACAGGGTAAAATACCGGATGCTCTTCTTGAACTTTGCCGCTGCATCCGGTATTTCATACGGAATGGGAATCCTGGTGAAAAATTGGGTTAACAATATCAATGAACCAAACATAGAATCAATGCCGTCCTTAATCTGAGTTTTGGTGAAGCTGAGCAATTTCGGTCAGCTCGGGAAATTGCCTTTCAAATAATTGACGTTTATCGGCCACCACGGCAACTAGTAACACGGTCGCCGGTCCGGCAGATTGTGTAAATTCAGCATCCGCCAGGTCAACCACGGCGGAAATTTTTGCGGTATGGGTGGCGGCCATCTGGGCCAGTTCGTTGGCAATTCCCTTTGAGCCCACCGGCAGCATATCCACCACTGCTGGGGTGGCGCGAATGGTTCGAACCTGATCGTAAGAAAAAATCGTTGCCAAATGGGCTTTGACCGCCTCCCCAACGTAGGGTGTTCCAAGCTGATAAACGATCAGAGAGTCATCGATCGATGTCGTGGGAATATCTTTCCGATTAATTTGGCCAATCACGGTCACCCCAATCGCCGTTGTCCGGGTCGGCATATTATCTTCGGTACTACCATTCAATGGAATATCGTAAAATCCAGCCTTGGTTAATTCACGCTTAAGTCCCTGAATCACCCGACGGCCAGTTGGGACCATTTCGTTGCCAACCGTGTCAACGACGGCAATTGGCCGAGCCCCAAAGCACAGCAGCTCCAATAGCGGTACCCGCAGTGAATACGCCGCGGTAATTGCCGAATCAATTTGAACGGCGTCCAAGGGCTTCTCACCAATCCCCGCACTGCTGTCACAGGCAATCACCAGCGCTGTTGTGGGACTCGTTGGCACCACCGATAAATCACGAAATCGTGGGTTCATTTGGTTCATTTAATCGGCTCCCCCTATTTCTGCGGCGTCAGAAACGGCGCATCCTTCACTCGATGGGGCAGTGCCGCATAAATCACTTCACAAACAATTAAGTTTAGAATCGTTGCGATGGTCAGTGGAACAAAGAACGCCCAAACCGCCTGCTTCATAAGCGGATAAAGAAGCACCAACTCGATTGGCACATTGATCGCGTAGCCCAGCACGTCAGAAGTCAGCACGCCCTTCAGCGTATCCTTGCCCAACCATTTACGAACCAGACCAAATATCAGCATGCAAATCCCCATGGCAACGCCAATAATTAAATGAATCGGCAACGTCAGAGGAAACCCCGCCAACGCGGCGGACACCAGGTGCCCGAATAATCCCAACGTTGCGCCAAACCACGGGCCTAGCAACACTGCTCCTAAGAATGCCGGGGCTGAATCAAAGGCCACTGAGCCCATGATTTTGACGTTTGCGCCAATCACGCAGAGCGCCAAGAGCATGGCGGCTAGGGTGAGGAGCTTCAGTCGATCTGATTGTGTCATAATTGCAAAATCCTCCTCATAATAATCAATCTTAGTTCCTTTTCAATTGTATCAGAGATGGGTGGGGATATTTAGCTTTATTTCAAAATATCCTTCCCCCTAAAGTTCCAGCATAGTGTAAGCACCACACAAACACAAAAACTGAACCAGAAAGGGATCTAGACAAGTTCTTACACAATTATTAGCGTATTTAGTTAAGATAATAAAGCTTCAACAACAATTTATTTTGATTCTAATGACCCAACTGGCAAATATTTATCTTCATTCCAAAACGCCACGGCTAGAAAGCCCGACCTATCGACGTTTCAACCAATTCAAAGCTGATGATAAGCTGCCGCTTCTCCAGGCAAATATCCACAAAAACCAACTGAATTACCAGGAATTATTAGTAGCTTATCAAGCTTCTCTCTACTAAGTAGTAGAGCGCTACTGTCGACCAGGGAGATAGTAATATTCTTATAAAATTTACCAAAGCAAAGCCCCGACACGGATGACTTTTTCCGCCTCGAGATGTTGCTTGAAGGATGTTGCAGCTTTTGCTTTCAATGATTTTCAGAAAGTTATTTACGTGTTAACCACCTCGCTTGTTCGGATGAACCCGTATAAATGACAGCTTAGCAGGTCACGGTAAATTTAGTGTAAAAATGGTGTAAAAAGGCTGTACATAATATCCAAAAGGTGATAAATCAGTTCGCAAATTTCACCATTTAAAAACGCCTCAAAATAATACTAGCCACCACACAAGATATGCCGTTTACCACCCTTGGCAACGATGATATACTGTCGGAAGGGCTTACTAAACCTTAGAAAGTCGGGATTTTCCATGACACACACACCAATAAAGATGACGTTTTTTTCGCAGCTTCATCCAGTAGCGCTCACACTGTACTTTACTGAGCTGATCGTCTGCCTCCTGCTGTTTAATCACGTGGCGGTCGCGGTGGCTGAGTTCATCGCGCTCACGATCACAGCCACCTACTACCTTGGTGGCCGAAAGACGGCGCGCCAACTGAAATACGCCGTTTCATTTCTATTAATGATTCTATTTTTCAATACGCTCCTCAATCAAAAGTTTCCGCCGATTCTTTGGCATTTCAAATGGGGCATTCTGACGTTCAAATTTTCGTATCCGGCATTTCTGTACGGCATTGCGATGGCAATTGTCCTGATCGCAATGCTGTTTGTTTTTTCAGTCCTAAACGCGGTTCTGACCCCCAGCAAGCTGATCTACGTATTCTCGCCGATTGCGCCCCGGCTGGCAGTACTGGTCACCATTTCGTTTACGCTGGTCACCAGCTTCACCGATAGGCTCAAACGGATTTTGCGCCTGCAAAAAACCCGCAACGTCGACGTGGTTAATGGATCATTGAAGACCCGCACCCAAAAGACGCTCCACATCTTCGAAATTCTTCTGCAGGACGCCCTGTCTTCTGCGATGGAAACCGCCAATTTAATGGACGCCCGCGGATTTGGCGCTGCCAAGCGGACCCACTACCGCTCGTATCACTGGCAGTTTAGTGACCTGCTGTTCATCACGATTGCCACCGTCATGCTAGTTGCAACTATCGGCGTCCGGATTCTTTCAATGGGCACCAGTCGTTCAGTCACCAATTTCACCACCATTTTTACGCCGGGCGATACTTGGCCCATCGTCGTCACGGCACTCCTATTCTTACTACCATTAATCTCAGAGGGGGTCTATCGTTCATGCAAAAATTAGCTACCGTGACCCATCTCACGTTCACCTATCCCGATCAATCAACCCCCGTTCTGGACGACGTCAACTTCACCATTGACCCCGGCGATTTTATTGTGATTGCCGGTAATACCGGCAGTGGCAAGACGACCCTGCTTAACCATTTGAAAAAGGAGCTCATGCCCAAAGGAGCCCGAACTGGTGACGTTCAAATTGACGAAACACCGGTTGCTGACATGCCGAAGTTGGTGAGTGCCCAAACCGTCGGCTATGTGGCCCAAGATCCACAAACCCAGCCGGTGATGGCAACGGTGATCGAAGAACTGGCCTTCCCATTAGAAAATATTGGCTGTCCCAGCAATGAAATCGAACGCCGGATTACCGAACTGGCAAATTTCTTAGGTTTGGATCAAAACCTCGATCGCCAAATACATCAATTATCCGGCGGCCAGCTTCAGTTGGTAAACCTGGCTTCGGTTCTCATCTTGCGCCCAAAATTAATTTTACTGGACGAACCCACGTCCCAGTTGGATCCGCTGACCGCTCAGCATTTTCTCACCGTTTTAGGGCGGATTAATCAAGAATTAGGGATTACAATTATGTTGACTGAACACCGGCTGAGCACGGTAGCAGCCATGGCCAACCGGATGATTCTCCTGCAGGATCACCACCTGACCTTTGACGGTGATCCCCACAGCGGCTTGGCAAAAATGGCCACTGATGCCCACTTGACCTATTTCGTACCGTCAATTCCCAAGCTCTTCTTAGATCAACAGATTCGAACCTCCCAATTGCCGATTTCAGTAGCCGATGCCCAGTCGGCGATTCGGACTCACCATCTTCAATTTCAATCAGGGACGACCGGTGGCAAGGTTGCGCAATTACCCCCAGCCGAAAAACCAATTCTAACCGTCAATAACATTTCCTTTAGCTTCGACGGCCAACATAACGTCCTCCATCACCTGAACCTGGCGATTAATCCCGGTACGTGGTTGGCAATTATCGGCAAAAACGGCTCCGGCAAATCAACCCTGTTAACGCTGATTTGTGGACTAATGACGCCGCAGCACGGCAAAATTCGTTTCGTCCACCAGTTAGTTTGGAAAATGGCCATTAACCAGCGAATGGCCAAACTGGCATTTCTGTCGCAAACTCCCCGTCTCCAATTTACAGCCGATACCGTTCGTGAGGAGCTGGAAGTTCAGGCGACTGAATTACGGTTGCCAGACGCTAAGGCCCAAGTTGACCATATGATTAATCAATTTCATTTGAACCGTATTGAGAAACAAAATCCATTTGACATTAGTGGCGGCCAACAACAGCTGGTTGGATTAGCAATCGCACTGATGGCGACCCCTGATCTGTTGGTTCTGGACGAGCCAACCAAGGGACTGGATCCCTACACCAAAATTCAGGTGGGCAACCTGCTGAAACAGTACCAACAAGCCGGTATGACCATTGTGATTGCCAGCCACGACATGGAATTCTGTGCTAAATTTGCCGACAAATGCACGTTTATGTTTGATGGCTATCTCAACACGCTGCTTGCCACGCAATCATTTTTTGCCGATAACTTTTTCTTCACCACGCCAATTAACCGGATTGCCCGTGATCAGGTTAAGGACGCCCTACTGCCAGTCGATCTGAAGCTGGCGAACCATCCAGAAAGGGGGTGAGTGTTACTTGAAACAATCTTCGTTACTCAACCGGTATCGGTTATTAATTGCGTTACTGTTAATGTTTATTTTTCTTCTATTCATTGTCTTATTGAAGGGAAAGCACTACCTATTATTTAGCTTTATGTGCCTAATCTGTAGCCTTTTACCCGCGTACTGGCGCTTCGAACACGATCCAATCAGCACCCAAACGTTGATGTTTGTCGCCGTTTTGATTGCGTTGGCGGTTGCCACCCGGGTCCCACTGGGAGCCATTCCTGGTGTGCAGGGAGCCAGCTTCGTCGTAATTCTAAGCGGTGTCAGTCTCGGCCCGGAACTGGGCTTTATCACAGGATCTACCACGGCACTGGTTTCCAACATGTTTATGGGTCAAGGACCATGGACGCCTTGGCAGATGGTCGCCTGGGGCTTAATGGGGTTAACCGCTGGCCTCTTCATGAAGGCCCGATTGTCCCATAGTCTGATTTTTATGATCGTGTTTGCCTGCGTCTGGGGCTATTTGTTTGGCTGGATCATGGACCTCTGGTACGCCCTGGCCTACGTATCACCGCTGACCATCAAGAGTTTTATCTTGGCTTTTGCGGCCAGTTTCTTTCCATTTGACACGTTCCACGCAGCATCCAATGCCTTTCTCATCGCGCTATTTTACAAACCATGGGAGAAGCTGTTTCACCGCTTAGTCACCAAATACAATATTTTACCGGATAAAAACCAATAGAAAAAGGATGGATTAATCAATGAAATTAACATCAAAGCTACTCATGATCTCTGCTTCAACCCTATTAGGATTTGGCAGTATCGCACCAGCCTTCACCGCCAATGCAGCCAGCTTTTGCTACCACCAGCCCCACTTCCACGACCCAAACATCACCGATCACAACTATTGCCACTCAAGACCAAGCAGAGGACAATAACAGCGGCACCCTTGACGGAGGTGTCACTTGGCAAATTGCGAACGATACCTTGACGATTAGTGGTGGAACCATTGGGTCTAGAATTTTTGGTGTTGGAAAGTATTTCCATTCCAAAAGTACTAGGCCCTTTTTGATAACAAAAAAAGGCATCTAAGCCTCCCTAGTGCTATGCTTTAAGCGACGAAACTCAAGATAAGCGGGGTAGGAATAGATGTCTCAACTAGATAATACACTTAAATTACTGGGAATTACAGACACAAACATTCAGGTGCTCGGTACTCGTGATGAATTTCATGGTCGGGGCTCGGGTCGCAAAAAGTATTTGGTCATCCAGGCAGAGCTTACCTATACACTCAGGCGCTGTCCCAGCTGTAGATACAATACGTTGCACCCTAACGGACACAAGCTCACTCATGTCCACATTGCAGGACCCATGGACCGGCCCGTAATTCTAGAGCTAAACAAGCAACGCTGGCGTTGTAGTAACTGCCATAGCACTTGTACGGCCACCACTCCAGTGGCATCAACCAACCACGCCATCGGTAACGGACTAGCGACTCATGTGCTGAAGCTAGCCAGTAAATCACTCCCGGCTAAGACTATCGCCAGTCTCACCGGTATTTCGACAAACTCAGTTCAGCGTATTTTGACGGCTAATATTCATCCACACGCGAGCCGCCGGTTACCGATTAATCTATGCTTTGATGAATTCCGTTCCACGCACGGCTCCATGTCGTTTATTTGCATTGACGCCGACACTCACAAATCAGTTAAAGTACTTAGCGACCGCCTTAATAGAACCATCAAACAGTTCTCTCTTAGTCAGTACAGCACCGCAGAACGGGCCGCGATTCAACGCGTCATCATGGACATGAACGCCTCCTATCAGGCATTCGTGCACGAACTATTCCCTAACGCCGAACTCATTATTGATCGGTTCCACATTATTCAATTAATGGGCCGGACGATGGATACCATTCGCACTCAATGTTTAAAGCAACTCGACAAGCATTTGCGGGAATATAAAGTACTGAAATCACTATGGCGCCTATTCCACAAGGCCAACCCTGACGCACAAAAGAGCCGCTACCTCTTCGGCCTGAATGAGTACTCGACCGAACAGAACGCTATTGATATTGGAACCAATACGTTTCCGGCCTTCAAAACAGCTTATGAAACCTACATCGATCTCCACGATGCTTTGATGGGGCGTCACGCTGATGAACTCAAGAATATCATCACTAACTATCAGCCTAACGGCACGCCCCTAGATACGGCCATGCATACCCTACGAAAGAATCTTAATGGAGTAATTAACGCCGCCAAATCGTCCTACTCTAATGGACCGATAGAGGGCATCAACCGTAAGATCAAGGAGCTCAAACGTGCTTGTTATGGCTCCTCCAATCAGGCCAATATGTTCACACGCGTCTACCAGCTGATTGCCTAGATTATCTACTACAATAACGTCACGATGGTAGGCTTATTTGTTATGCCTTCAAGTACGATATTCAGACAACACACCAGATTAAACGCCGCAACTAATAAAACAACAAAAAAGATCTCCCACACGAGGAGATCTCCAAAGGATAGAAACTATCCTTCAACACCATTTGACAAACTTCCATAAAATGGTCTGATCTCAGTAAAGTACTGAGATCAGACCATTAATTAAAACTAAATATAATTTTTCTAACTTAGTTGTTGCACTTAAACTACTGCATACTCATTTTTCAGTCTTACTTAATCTGCCTCGATGATAAATTTTCTTTTGGATTAAGTATTGATCCTGATCTTGATTAATAAATAACGGAGAACTTTCTTCTATTACATTGCTAAACTCCAAACCATACCATGAAATAGGTGAGGCCGTAATTTTCTGCAAATAGATGCGCCCGCCAATCAATCTTCTATCTAACGAGCTTAACTTATCATTGACAATTAAATCTGCTGGTTGTTCCTTTATAATAACAAACTTAAAGTCGCCGACTTTCCGTTGTCGCTCTGTTGAATACGTGGGTATTTGTGGTTCTAAAATACCTTTTTCCACTAGATCATTTACAACTTGATGTAAATAGACACTAACGGATTGAGATTTCCTAAACCCTAAGTAAAATTGAACGTTAACAACATTATGCGTCTCAAGTAAATCAACTGTATAATTACTTTCATAAGGCGCATTGGTTCCATTGACTGTAACAAACCAATAAACTTTAGCTCTTTTAGGTTGTCTGTCGAGAATAGAATACATGGTACTACGCTTAATTTGGTAATCACCCTTAATTTTAGTCATATACACTAAGTTAGTCGTGAACAAAGGTACTGTATTGTCTTCGCTTAATTTAGAGAGTTGATCACGATAGTCAAGAAGTGAAACATACTCGCTTTCTTTCTCATAATGGTCTCTTCGTTTATTTCCAAAGTACCAAAGCCACATAATATAAAGAATGCCCAACATGATTGTTAACGTAACATAACCGCCATGAATAAACTTAACCAAACTTGAAATTAGAAAGATTAACTCAATAAAACCAAAAAACAAGGCAATTATAAGTGCTGCTCCCTTAGCCAGGTGTTTCTTTAAGAATTCATGCAAAAGCACAGTAGTCATAAGCATGGTAATAGTGATTGCTAAACCATACGCGGCCTCCATTTTTTGTGAACTACCAAAGAACCAGACTACACTAATTGTTATTATACATAGTATCCAGTTAACAGTTGCAATATAAATTTGATTTTTTATATTACTTGGATGTCTAATAACCATTCTAGGTAAAAATTTTAAGCCAATTGCTTCATCGACTAAAGTGTAAGAACCCGTAATCAACGCTTGAGAGGCAATAATTGCAGCGAGTGTGGCTAGCAAAATGCCAACTAGGCGCCAAGTTCCGGGGAGCATTTCATAAAAGGGATTTAAGTTCGATAAGTTCCTGTAAGCAGTATCACCTGCATGTCTAATTATCCAAGCACCCTGACCTAAGTAATTTAAAAATAGGGTACTATATACTAGTGGCCATGTTACATAAATATTCTGCTTGCCAACGTGACCCATATCGGAATATAAAGCCTCTGCTCCTGTGGTTGCCAAAAAGATACTTCCAAGTATAAAGATTCCCACTTTGTTAACTGGACTGAAGAGTACCTTAATTGCATAATAGGGAGAAATAGCCTTCAATATCATTGGATAATTGATTAGATTAACGATTCCAAAGACAGCCAAAAAGCCAAACCATAAAATCATCACTGGTCCAAAGGATTTCCCAATCACACCTGTTCCAAAACGTTGAATCATAAATAATACGAGTAAAACAACTGTTGTGATAATCAAGACGTTATGTTGAGAATTACTAAACACCACAGGGCCAAGGTGTTGTTTTTTTAATCCCTCAATGGCTGAAGTCACAGTTACTGCAGGAGTTAATGTTCCATCGGCCAAAATAGCCGCCCCACCAATCAAAGCTGGCCAAATTAACCATTTTGCATTTTTTCGAACTAAGGCATATAAAGCAAAAATACCGCCTTCATGCTTGTTGTCGGCTTGCATTGCAATTACAACATACTTCAACGTTGTAATAATCATTAATGTCCAAAAAATCAACGAGATCGATCCAATCACGTAATCGGGAGAAATATTTCCCATTTTACCGGCGTCACCAATCAATGCATTCATAACATACAATGGTGAAGTGCCAATATCACCGTACACAATTCCTAAAGTAACAAGTGCCCCCGCAAAAGAAACACGTTCTAGTTGCTTATTCATATTTGCTTGCCTCCAACGCTAATTATTGAAATATAGCATGCAAAATACTAATCCTAAATACGAAGAAAAGCAACTGTGTTTTGCAGATTATAAATT
>NZ_JBINJY010000013.1:0-58325 GCF_043951805.1 Companilactobacillus sp. FL22-1 | reverse complement strand
TTACCAACGGCAAAAGCAAGAACGTGGACTGAAAGAAACCGAGTGGGAAATGACGAAAAAGCAGCGGCAACACCAAACCCGGAACCGGCATGAAGATGGGGGCATGCACTTGTAATCACAAAATTAGCGACTGGTTAATTGGGGTATTGTACGCGGATTACCGGCAGCCAAAAAAGGACCGCCAGGGAGCAAAACAAACCTATCAAGATGAAAACCTACTAAATCGGCAATTTAAGCAAGAAAAGCCGAATCAGGTTTGGGTAACAGATACAACAGAACCGACTTACGGGACCGCTAATAAAGTCCGTCTACACGCCATCTTAGGTCTATATGGACAAAGGCCAGCAGCATGGTTAATCTCACCAACGAAGACCAGTGAAGCCGCAATCAAAGTCTTTAACCAAGCCGCTAAGGCTAGTGGAACCACTCCAGAAATGATCCATACGGATCGTGGAGCGGCATATACGTCCACCAATTACAACGAAGCTCTCCGTCAGGAGAAGGTAAGGCATAGCCTATCGGCGCCTGGGACACCAGCGGATAACGCCGTAATGGAACACTGGTAGGAAGATTTTAAAAGCATCTGGCTCGAGCATCGTCCAAAGGCGCAAACTCTAGCAGAGTTACAGGAACAGGTTCGTGCTGGAATAATGTACTTCACGAATCAGTTCATTTCCGCTAAAAGAAATGACCAAACCGTGGCGGAATATTACCACGATTTGGTCGGATAAGAAAAATTGTGTTTTCGTTTTTATAAGTGTCAACTTGACAGGGGATAGTACCCTATGAGTCTTTTCTATTTGACTAATTTGTTGCACTTGAATTGTAAATCCGTCATCAAAAAGGGCCTAGTACTTTTGGAATGGAAATACTTTCCAACACCAAAAATTCTAGACCCAGAGCGCCTGAGTAACCTCATCAAGACCTACAGGTCGTGCGGTGAGCCAATGGACATCGCCATTGCCACACTGAGGAAAAACCTCAGAGGCGTTTTGAATGCTTCTCAAACCAAGCTTTCAAATGGCCCACTAGAAGGCATTAACCGTAAGATCAAAGCGCTAAATCGCAGCTGTTATGGATTTGCCAATCAAGAGCGCATGTTTGAACGGATCTACCAACTGATTGCCTAGAAAAGTCAGTGTACGACACCCCGGGGAGGAGTGTGCCCAAAAACAGGGCTACAGAGCATAATTGCGGCCATCTGACTTCTCAAACGGAGTTTTTCGGTTCAATAACAAAAAGCCCACTCCGAAGAGTGGACCTTTCAAAAGATAAAAACTATTAATCAACACCATTTGACACAGAGCCAGAATAATAATATTCTTCAGGGCCCTCTTTAAATAATCTATATTCACTACAGATATATTTATTTAATGGTTAATCATTACGACGTTTCTTGATACCAAGAAAACCGAGTGAACTTCCAAACATTGCCAACAAAATACCAATAAATGACATTGTTTGACTTTGACTATTGTTTTCACCAGTTTGAGGTAATTCTGGTGAATTAACAGCACCGTTGTTAACTTTAGATCCTGTATTAGTCGACGTATTGATTACTCCATTGTTAGTAGCGTTACTTGGCTGGGAAGGATTCCATGGTTGGTTAGAACTGGGATTTCCTGTGTCCGTACCATTACCTGGCTTCCCCGGTTGATTGGGCCCAGTGCCACCATTGTTATCTGTTGCGGGGTTCTTCGTGTAAACATAGGTAACAGTCTGATCCTGATCCGTAAAGATTCCCGTAGGGTTCCCTTGGACTTCTTTGAAGGTGTAGCCTGGTACATCCTTTTGGGTCGTTGAATATGGATCGCCTACATTACCAGAAGCAATAACGTCGTCAGCAATTGGATTGCCGTTTTCATCAACATACTTAGCTGTGACGTTACCGCCAGCAACTGGAGTCTTGGTATAGGTAACCGTGAATGCTAAGTCCTTTGAGTCCCCGTTAACTGTTTGCTTGTCAATTTGCGCCTTGTCAGCGGTATAACCCTTTAATTCAGGACTTGTGACTGCGTCAAAGCTTTGATCTGCTGACCAAGGACCATACGTCTTTTCCCCAGTTACTGCGTCAGTTGAGACTGAACGTGTGAAGTCGACAGAAGCAGTGTGATCAGCAGGAGTTTGATTACCAGCGCCTTGATAATGAATGGTCTCATTAACTGTCTTCTTATCTGTCGTAATCGTTGGAGCATTCTTGGTATAGGTAACCGTGAATGCTAAGTCCTTTGAGTCCCCGTTAACTGTTTGCTTGTCAATTTGCGCCTTGTCAGCGGTATAACCCTTTACTTTAGAACCCGTCTAGTATCTTTTAAGAACTATCTTCAGGAAGGCCAATACAACCATTTGAAGACTGCTGTTAAGGGCGCGTTCACAGTTTTTCCAAAGTCGCCGACATTTGTCTAGCCAACTCCATGAACGTTCAATGATCCATCGTTGCGGTAACACCGTGAACGTATGCAACTCGTTGCGTTTAGCTACCGTCGTCTTAGCATTCAAAATGAGCTTCACCTGATCCGCAAAGTCATTGCCAGTGTAGCCACCATCAACCATGACATGCTGAACCAGCTCTAAATTTTGGCTAGCCAAACTAAACATAGCCAATGCACCTGAACGATCTGATACATTAGCTCGTGTCACGAGAATGGCTTGTGGTAAACCATTAATATCAACCGCCATATGACGCTTAATCCCTGAAATCTTTTTGCCGCCATCGTAGCCACTATTTTTCGTTAAATCAGTGGTTTTAACACTTTGAGCATCAACAATCACAAACGACGTTCGGGCCGATCGGCCCTGTGCAAAGCGATAGGAAGCAACAGTTTTTTTTAAAGCCTTTCTAATAGCGAATCAGCTGTCGGGTCTGGTTTATCTCGCCACATATCGTAATAGCGGTAGACAGTGTGCCATTCCGAGAAATCGTGCGGTAATTCACGCCATTGACACCCTGTAGTAAGCGAGTAAAGAATGGCATTGAATACGTCATAAAGATCATAACGACGCGGTCTTGTATGCTTGCGGAAGTTTTCTAAATCAGGTTGTATTAACGCAAATTGCGCTCGAGAAATATTGCTTGGATAATCTGGCATGACAAACTCCTCAGTCGGTTTTCCACAATTCTACCAGATTCAGCAGATACTAGACAGGTTCTAATGATCGTTGGCATTTGGGCACTGAAGCCGAGTTGATCGCCGTAGCCAACCTCAGTATCGTTTTGGCCCAAGATCATGTGGACAGGCAATGATTGATCAAGTAACTTGGGCAGCTGAGGTTCAAAGCTAAAGGCGTAATGTCCGCTTGCCTTGATCTGGTTCCAAGCGGCGAGGTTGAATTGCTTGATCCCGGGCAGGATAAGCCGTTGATAGTCAGCCCAGGTCTGGGTTGAGACCTTGACATTCATTTTCAAAAAATCTTGAAAAGCGGGCGTTTCTGGACGAATGGGTTCCAAAATTAGGTGCTTTTGAGCTGCGACAGTCCGCTTACTTTTTTCAGCGATCACGACGGGGGCGGTGAGAAATGCGCCGACAAAATTTTGAGGATGTTTGGCGATCAGACCTAGAGCTAAATAACCGCCGTAGGAGTGGCCGACCAGAATTGCTTTTCTGCCTCCAGCAATAGGGGTGATAAATTTGTGAATCATCGCTAGTACCTGATCAGATGTGGTCAGTTCTGGTGGCATTATCGATTCGCCCATGCCCGGCAGATCGACGTAGACCCGCTGATAAGATGGTGTCGTCGCCTTTTCAAGCGATGGCTCAAAGAAACCACGCATACTTTCGGCGTTCAAGCCTAGTCCATGCAGAAAGATAATGGGTTGGCCTGATCCAAGCGATTCAAAATGTAACCCTGAGAAAAAAGGCATAGCTTAACCTCCCAATTTGAGCAAAACTAATGACGATCACTTTTTGAGCAGCGGATTAACTTTTCGTCGTTTTCTCCGCGGTGCGTTTGATCAATTGGGTGATCTGTTTTTGGTGCGGCCAGCTGTTGTGGGTGTTTTGCAGCAGATAAAAATTACGCAAAAAATGCGGCCCCAGCGGTTTGATTGGGACGTTGGTGATGGCGATCTTGTCAGAGACGAGCGCTTGGCCGATCCCGTCTTGCACCAACTCCTGGAGCATCGCGTTGCTGTTAACGGTCATGATGTGACGCGGCGTGATCGCTTGCTCGCGGAGATATTGATCGGTGTAAAAGCGAATACCGGAACCGGCTTCCCGGGTGATCCATGTCCCAGTGGGTTTGCCGGCTAATGCCAGCTGATCCGGGCACAAGGTGTCGCGGGTCGTACCTTTCAGTGTTAGGGGCTGCTCAACAAAGCCCAAGTCGATCCGCTGGGCTTCCAGTTGCTTGACGACTTTCATCGAATTCAACACTTTGACGTCATATTTCAAATGAGGAAAAGTCTCCCGCAACGCCATCGCGATCTTGGGGAAAAGCACGGTGGCCACACTTTGCGACATCCCGATCCGCAATTCCAGATAGGCTTCTTCTTGAATATTATGAATCGCTTCAGTCGTTTTCTCCCATTGCGCCAGCAGCTTGCCGCTGAACACATACAGCAGGTCAGCGGCGGCAGTCGGAACCGTGGCGCTGCGTTTATTGCGAATAAACAGCTGGGTCTTGAGCGCTTTTTCCAGCTTATCGATGTGGTGTGAAATGGTTGGTTGGCTGACAAACAGCCGCTGGCCCGCCAGCGAAAAACTACGGGTCTCATAAACGGTCATAAAGGTGCGGAATAAATCAAACATGCTGGGCTTATGCTCCTTCTAAATGGTTAGTATAACTAATCTAAATTAAAACACTGAATTTATAATATACAATAAAAGTGTTGAAAGAAAGCTAATCATTTAATCAAAGGAGCGATTTGTTCATGGCTAACGCAAAGAAAAAAGTTTTGATCGTCGGCGACGGGGCGATCGGGTCAAGTTTTGCCTATGCAATGGTTTTGCAAGGCATCGCCCAAGAAGTCGGGATCGTGGATATTTTCAAAGATAAAACCAAAGGGGATGCGATGGACCTTAGCAACGCCTTGCCTTATACCACGCCCACTGACATTCACGCGGCGGATTATGCTGACGCAAAAGACGCGGATGTGGTCGTGATCACAGCTGGTGCACCACAAAAACCGGGCGAGACCCGCTTAGATCTGGTCAGCAAAAATTTAAAGATCATGGCTTCGATCGTTAAGCCGATCGTGGATTCCGGCTTTAACGGGATCTTCGTAGTCGCTGCTAACCCAGTTGACATTTTGACTTATGCTGTGTGGAAATTGTCCGGCTTCCCCCAAAGCCGGGTGCTGGGGACCGGTACATCACTGGATACTGCCCGCCTGCGCCAGTCGCTCGCCGACACCCTGCATGTTGACGCCCGGTCGGTCCATGCTTACATTTTGGGCGAACATGGTGACAGCGAATTTCCAGTGTTCTCGCATGCCACGATCGGTGGGGTGAAGATCACGGAATGGCTGAAGCAGCACCATGATCTGACCGAACAAGATTTAACTGCTATTTTTGTCGGGGTACGGGATGCGGCTTATCAAATTATCGATCTGAAAGGCGCCACATTCTATGGGATCGCCACGGCCCTTGCTCGGATCACCCAGGCCATCTTGAATGATGAAAATGCAATTTTCCCATTGTCCGTCTATCTGAACGGCCAATATGGCCAATCTGACATTTACATCGGCAGTCCGGCTGTGATCAACGCGCAAGGCGTAGCGCACATCTTGGAGATCCCATTATCTGCAGAAGAGCAGCAGGCGATGGATCAATCCGCCAGCCAGCTGAAAAAAGTGCTCGCTGACGCTTTTGTACCGGCAGAAGCGTAGGAGGTTATGATGACGATCAAAGCGATCACTTATGGTAAAGATCCGCTGCAAACTGCTGATTTATATGTGCCGACAACCAGTAATGGGGCTGCCGTCGTGTTTGTGCATGGCGGCGCTTGGCTGCGCGGCGACAAAACAGATGGGCAAAACTTGGCCGAAGTGTTGGCGCAGGCAGGTTATCTGGTTGCCGCCATTAATTATCGGCTGGCACAGGCTGCGCTTTTTCCTGCCGCTCAAAGTGATTTGGAAACCTTCATCACTTGGTTTAAAGCCTCAGATTATCAACAATTACGTTTAGGTCTGTTAGGTGTCAGTGTTGGCGGCACGATGGCGTTGACTGCGGCATTCAAATTTCATTTACCGGTGGTGACTTGGAGTGCTGTTGTGGAAAGTGCCAACTGGATGGCGACCCACCAAAACGTTAAGCCGGCCTTAGACGCGAAAAAAACGCTCGGCCTGGCCAAACCGCGCGCCATCAAGGATGCTTTTTATCGGTACTTTATCGAAAATTACCTTGGCACCGTGACGAGTGACAAGTTACAAGCACTGGACCCGCTGCAGGCGACAGGAGCCGAGCTGCCAGCCGTGATGATGTTTAATTCGACTGACGAGATCGTGCCGCTTGGGGATGCGTTAACGTTTTTGAACCGCTTGACCGCCCGCCAGCCTAACAGCCGCTTGACTGTTTTTTCCGGCGACGGCCATGCCCAAGCCTATGAAGCACGAGCACTGGGGCAAACGTTGGCGTTCTTTGACCAGCAGTTGCAAGGATGATCGTCAGCTATTTGCCGCGCGGCTGTAAGGCGTTTTTCAAAAAGCATGCCGCGGCGACACTGGCGATCAAACAAGCGATCCAAGCACAGTTGCAGCGGCAGGTCGTTACAGGCATGACGAAGGTGAAGCCGGCTTGCAGTGAGCGGTTTGCCGGGGAGCGCGTGTGGGAGTGCCGGGTTAACCAAGCTGATATCGGCAGCGTCCGTCTCGCTTTTATCCAGACCGGTGCCACAGCCACAGTGCTGCTGATCAGTCCCGTGTTGCAGAAAAACCGTTTCACCCAAATCGTGGAACGCTTTATTCGAGGTGCTTAGCATGCGGTTAATGTCATTGAAACAAGCCGAAAAATTGCTCGAAAACGCACTGGCTGCCAAAGCGGATGCCACTGAAATCACAGTTTTTACTTTTAAAAAAGATCGGTTGCTAGGGTTATATCGTCAAGTCGATCAGCTGCGGCTTTTAGAAAACGGGTACGGCAAGTCACAGCAAAGTTTCACGATCGAACAGCGTCACGAATGCCGCCATGCGCTAAAGGCGGCATTGAAAGTGGAATTTCCCCGCAGCCGCCAAGTCTATGTCAATGTACGCAAATGAAGCAGGTCGAATCGCCAGTGTGCGATTTGACCTGCTTTTTTTTTTTTCGGGAACAAGTTAAAAGATAAAGAAAAGATCATGCTTGATGCCATTGATGGAAATTTACTAGTGCCGGAATATCCTGATGATTATTTACAGGAAGTCAAAAAAATTTACTAGGAAAGTATAAATAATAATTTGCAATGATTACAGAAGAGCAAGGAAAAGGGGCTATAATTAACAAATCGCCCCTCAAAATCATTGTTAAAATAGCCCCCAATATCTATAATATAGATATTGGGGGCTATTTTAATTTATTTTTTTATAAGTGCCCCTAAACTATAGTTATTGATTCAAGATTTCATGGGAGCCAGTTGCAACCAATAACAAAATCAATTCATCATGATCTAGCTGATAAATAACAATCCAGTTGTCATAATTTTTACCATAGTTTCCATATCTGGCAGGGTGAAATTCACGATATCCACGCCAATTTCCTTTTAATGCATGATCTTTAATCTGTTTCAAAACAAGTACATCTTGTTCAACAATTGCTTCTAAACAAGGCTTCAAGACAGTTATTGGGAAATGTTTTTTGACTAGTTTTTTTAATTCACGTTCAAAAGATTTGGTCTGTTTAATTTGCATCTAACTTATCGATCCAATCTTCAAAGTCAGTCAATGAACCAATGTTTTTGACCTGCCCTGTTTCTGCTTCTTTTTTAGCGGCTAAGGCTTCCGGAGAATCTAAAAAGCTGACTAATCGAACTTCATTATTGGCCGCTTTAACTAACGATAAGCGTATATACTCAGAAACGGTTAGCCCTTGTTTTGCTAGATTAGCTTTAGCCCGTTCACTAATGTCAGGTGTTACACGAGTTGAAATTGTCTTGTTTTTAATAATAGTATTACTCATTCTAATCCGCCTCCTTTAAGTTTACCATCGTACTACATTATAATATTCGATTTTTAGGTTTTCTGCAACTAAATTAATTTTAAAGTAAAGGAACTAACAGCTTATGCGACAAGTTGTCTTACCCATCAAAGATTCAAACGTTCTTAAAGAGGTTCAAGATACGTTACTCAATAACTTTAAAGCTGGCCGACGTAACTATACGATTTTTCAAGTTGGTAAAGCGACGCTACTGCGAGTGAGTGACGTTATGGGCTTAAAACAGGACGATATTTTTAATCCGGACGGTTCTATTAAACAAAATGCGTTTATTCATGACCGAAAAACTGGTAAACCGAATACCTTGTACCTTAAACCAGTTCAAACAGAGCTTTTATTGTATCGTCAATGGCTGCTCGATCATAAGCTGGATTCTGAATGGCTCTTTCCTTCAATTCAACACCCAGAACGCCATATTACTGAAAAACAGTTCTACAAAATTATGAGTAAGGTTGGCGATCTATTAGGAATTAATTACCTTGGTACCCACACTATGCGCAAAACTGGGGCTTATCGCGTTTATACGCAATCCAATTACAATATTGGCTTAGTCATGCACTTATTAAATCATTCAAGTGAAGCCATGACTTTAGCTTATTTAGGCTTAGACCAAGCCAGTACCGAAACTATGTTAGATCAAATTGATTTTGGTTAGTTTTATTTGGATTTTTAGTTGTTGCCGAAGGCAACTTCTGAGACAGATTTTAAGCACAAAACCTCCACTAATTTTTAGCGGAGTATAAGTGCGCACTAATGGTTGCTTTTCATTCGATTGTGTCGCTTACAAAGCATCTGTAAATTATCTTCTTCAGTACGACCGCCTTCAGACCAAGGTGTAATGTGGTCACCTTCCATTTCAGATAATTGGTACACTTTATCATTGCCTTCTTCAAGACACATTGGGCAGTGGCCTTATTGCTCCTTGTATTTCTTTCGCATCATGTCTTTTGGAAAACCACGTAAATTAAGATACTTTGTGGCTCCTGCTTCATTGGCATTAACGGCTAGCTTGTATTGCCAAATGCCTTTCTTTTTCTTGATTTCATCATCATCAATCAGCTTTTGAATATCCGCATCAATCTTAGATGAATTGTAGTCATTAGAATGGTATTTGTTATACAGAGTTCCCCAATCAAGGCCATTCATTTCTTTGTAGACTTGAGGGAAAGTCATTCGAATCCAGTCCATGATTTTCTGCCAATACTGCCACAATTCATTTGCATCGTCATCTGACTTGTGTTCATCCATATATTCCTCAATAGTAGTATCTTTAGCATCAGCAATCCAAAGCAACGCCTTCTCCAACAATTCTTGCCGATTAGGATCACCCTTTACATAGTGGTCACTCACTTTTGCAGCAACACAGCCTCGCTTACTAAAATGTCTCTTGGCATCTGATAGCCACGGCCCAACGTATGCAATATTACGCAGCTCTTGACTTGTCAATTTCTTTCCAGCAATATTTACCGTTTTAAACCATGATAGCTTTTCGGAATCCGTACCTTTGCACCAGTAAACCATCAATTGATAATTCATCAAACGATCATATAGATCATTTGGTAAAGCATCTACATACATAGTTTGACCGTCCCATTCAATTGGAAACTTATGGTCCAAGAATCGCATAATTGACAATGTACGTTGTTGGCCATCGAGCACTTCATAATGTTCATCATCATCAATTACCCAATACATAACATTTAATGGGAAGCCACGCAAAGCCGTATTAATAACAGCTTTTTCTTCTGGCAGATCATAAACAAAATTTCTTTGATACGGAGGACGTATGTTTAGTTGTCCTTGATATCCGACAACACCAGCTTCATCCATATCTTTATACCCATCAAAAACATTTTTAACGGGCACCTGTTTTAGTTCAATCTCCATTACTTCTCCACCTTCTTAATAAAAATACGCTTGTAAATACGTTTACCATTAATTGTCGCTTGTTTGACGCCTGATTTAGAATTCCAAAGCCCATTCGATAATCCATTTCCTTCGCTTTCAGTGCAACCAATAATTTCAAACTGTTCAGGAGTATATTTAAGCATACCTGTTATTGGAATTCCCATAACACCATCATAATCCAACGGAATTTCAGCAGTTTTGCTTATATTAATAGCATCATAATTATCATATTTAGGATACTCATCAGGATTATACTTTTTATACAAAATCATTGGTTCATGCCGACGAGCATAATCAAGATTTGTATACCACATAACACCAGATACTCTGATTAGTCCTTCTTTATGCTGTGAAGCAGTGGCCACATCTTCATATAGGCTCTTAAAGAATCCAACGTTACCTTTAAATGGCTTCCCAAGCCACATTTTATTATCCTTAATCAATGGAAAAATTTCTTTATAAGTAATTGCATTCTGATTGCCAATAATCAAAAATTGCTTATTATATTCAAACAGCGTTTTCACAAATTCTCTAAATTTTGAGAATGGCGGATTTGTTACTACCACATCTGCTTGCTTCAAATAATTCAAGCATTCATCAGAACGATAATCACCATCGCCCTTTAGTCGTTTGACTATTCCACGTTCATGTAAAAGCGTATTAATATCGTCATCACTAACTCCACGACCATTTGCCATAGGAACACTCGATATATCCAACACATAACCACGATCGCTTTCAACTGGTTCATTGTAATCGTCGAACAATGACATTTGTGTTCCAACTACTGGACTTCCAGCATATGAAGTACATATAAGCCGTTTTAACTTCAAATAGTTAAAGTTGCGAAGAAAGAACTTTGAAAAATTACTTTCAAACGGATCATCGCAATTACATAAAACAGTTTTGCCAGCAAATCCATCTTCAAAATTATTAATTTCTGATTGAATATCATCATAAGAGGTATAAAATTCATCTTTTTTTGCCTTTGCAGCTTTGTTCAATCGTTCATTAGTTGCCATAGCTATCACTCCTCATCTAAACGGCCAAAGTTTAAACTTTTTGGTTTTCTTTTCATCATCATGTTCCGACTTATCTTTTACTTCCGGTGTCTTAACTTCTGGTTCTGGCAAGACTTGTTGATTATGAGTAGTTAAGTCCAACTGTTGGGCCTGATCGGCTAGCCGAATGGCATCTGCAATCTGGTCATTTTTAACCTTTAACTCATTACGTAGCAGCTCATTGGTAGTCTGCAGGTCGCGAACACGAGCCCGAAGCTCATCAATCACATCATCTTTAGTGGCCGGACGGTGTTCAGAACTAGCTTCTTGCTGTTTTTCGCTCTTACGTTGGTAGTAAGACCTGATTTCGTCTAAAACACTGCTATCAAAGTATTTAGAGTTGTTTTTCCCCAGCCTTACCGGTTTTAACTCATTTCTTTTAATATACTTGCTAACAGACGCCACAGTAACATCAGAAATCCTTGCTATGTCTGATATTGTGTAGTCTTTCCTTTTACTTTGTCCCATGCCTTTCTGACCTCTCGCGTTAATTCTACTACATTAGAGGGTTAAATCGTCACCATGATCTTTAGATTTATCAGATTGCGCATTAGATGAATTAGCAGATGGTTGAACAGCCTCTTTTATAACCTCTTTTAGTGAGGTCCTTAGCCCTACTATCCCAGAAGTAAAACGGGGTTAAGCGTAGAGAGATTCGTCATGTTTACCAAGTTTAAAATAAACGGTGATGCTGATTGTCCATATGTTGAGGTAGAAATCTATAAGGATGCTCTCCCATTACTAAATAACCTTGAACGATGGGTACGTTATGCTCTAGCAGAGTTCCGAGGGTTAAAGAGTAGCTATTCGAAAACAAGGTTCCGCTTGCTTAAACAATACCGTACAACGGGATATGCTTATTTCACTGTTGCTGATTTCAATGAATTATTGGATATAACCAAGAGCTATAATCAAGGTACTCTAGAGCAACGCGTCCTTAGTCCCCTTAGAGAAGAGTTAACACCCTTATTCCGTGCATTAACTATCCGTAAAAAATACGGTAAAAGTCGTGGCAAGCCTGTTATTGGCTTTACTTTTACTTGGAAAGCTGAGCCAAAAGATGCTGAAAATATTCACATAAGCAGCAAACAACGATTACAAACTAAACTCTTTAATATTGAGCATAATTCCGAGCTATCAGAACGAGAAAAGTGGAGAGCAATAGATAAAGTTAAAGATGTTCCCCTAGGGACCTCAGAACAAGTAAATATGCAGGAAAAACGAGAATTAAGTGAAACTAAAATACGGCAAGACTTATTGCAAAGGCTTAATAGACATTTATAGATCCAAGAGGAAAACTAATTGGTTTTCCTCTTTTTTTATTTGTTGTCACCAACGGCGACTTCTGATGCAGGTTTTTAATGGGTCTAGCACAACATAGAATAAATTCTATGTGTAAGTGCACATTGACCTCATTTCACTCGGTCTGCTGATAGCTATTAAATCAGGTTTTCCGTTATTGAATTGAATACATTTTTAATTCAATATATGCGTCCAAATCAACTAAATTTGCTATGCTTTAAATACTTAAAAACTATTACAGATTCCGCTATTTCCAATTCGAATTTTTTAATTGTCTTTTACAGAGATTCTTTATAAACTTAGCAACAAAATTTTAATAACTAACTGTAAGAACTGTGTATCTAAACTGAAATCATTATTTTGATGTTAGGAGTAATCAAGATGGACGAAAAGAAAGTATTAACACCAATTGATGAAATGCTTGCTGATCCTTGGCAAGTTGATATTCAAGAATTGTTTGAAGCTTCTGTCAATGAACCTGACGAGATCAAAAGGAATTTGTATGATTCCTTATACACTTATATTTTGCAAAAAAGACAAGAAGATATTATTAATCGTCCTGGCTTCGTTATTTAGCCCTCTAATAGCCTGCTGAGGGCTTTTTATTTTTCCTTTGGTATAAATGTATATAAACATTCTTAAAACCGCTAGAAACGAGAAATAAGGCCCTTAAAAACGAATATAGCAGTTAAAGTCTTGTTAAGATTCAGAAAAACTAACTGTTTGCTGTCAATGGTAGCGGACGAGCAAAGCGTGGGAGCATAAGGAATTGACAGCTCTTAACCAGTCTTAACACTGAATTGGCGAAAGCCAAAGTTTCTATAAAACTTTGCTTTCCTGCCTAACGGCGAGTGAAAAAGCGGTCAAGCTGGCTCAGCTTGGACGGGGTTCGGGGCGTCAGCGCCCGAATGAATGTGGCTTGCCACACCTTTTAGGCAACGAACAAAGTGAGGCGCAAGGAGCATAGCGACTGGAGTTTAATGTGAGCCTGTTTTTTGGCTCACTCCTTTGTGTTTTTGTTTTAGATTTTGCCCTCGTACAGTAGTGCCTCTTTTAAACCTCTTTTATAAACCTCTTTTAAACCTCTTTTAAGGGCATGTTCCACTTTACTCTCCCAAGCGTTTCACAAATGTTTGGGGGTCCAATTGTCTGTTTATGGGGGTCCAATTGTCTGTTTATAGGGGTCCAATTGTCTGTTTATGGGGGTCCAATTGTCTGTTTATGGGGGTCCCGTCTTGAGGCTCCGGCCTTGATATGGTAGCCTCTAATTTAGGAGGTGGTTTTTTGAGCAACGAACTAGTTAAATATGATCCAGAGTTAAATACCATTCCACTTCGAAAATTTACTCCAGTTGAAATGAATTTATTTTTTTCGATTATTTCTCGTATGCGTGATAAGGGAGATCAGACCGTTCGTTTTACTTTTGATCAATTAAAAGAGTTAAGTGCTTATAAACCTACTGCAAATAACCGTTTTGAAGATGACATTCAGAGAACTTATGAAAAAATGATGGGATTACATTTTGGTAGACGAAGTAAAAGTGGCTTAAATCGAGAATTTTTTGTTATGTTTACCGAATTTGAAATTAAAGGCGAAGCTGAAATACCTTACGTTGATATCCGAGTTTATCCTAAAGCCTTACACTTACTAAACGATTTAGAAAGTTGGGTTCGTTATGCGTTGGCAGAGTTTAGAGATTTAAAAAGTAGTTACGCAAAAACAATGTTTCGGTTACTAAAACAATTTAGAACTACTGGGTACGCTTACTTTTCCAAAGCAGATTTTGATGAGTTACTTGATATTCCAAAAACTTATCGGCAAGGCGACATTAACAAAAAAGTGATAAAACCAATCAAAGAAGAACTTACCCCCCTATTTTGTGGGCTAACTGTCCGAAAGAAATACGGTAAAGGGCGAGGAAAGCCTGTTATTGGCTATTCGTTTACCTGGAAACCCGAAAAGAAAGACGCTAACGACTTCTCACAAGGTCAATTTCAAGATGAACGTCAAAAACTCTTTAATATTCAGCATAATGGCGAATTAACAGAACAGGAAAAATGGAGTGCCATTGATAAAGTTAAGGGGTTAACTTTAGGCTCTACTGAAAAGCAAGCATTGGCTGTCAAACAAGCCGAACATGATAAAAAAATAAGAGATCAAGCAAGAAAAGAAGCACTTGCTGAACTCCGAAAGGAGTTTGGAAATCATGCCTAAAACTATTAGAGAACTTGCTGATGAGTTTGGTGTATCAAAACAAGCCATTAGGGAAAAAACTAGATGCAAACTTTAGTTGTTGTTAATTCGGGATATTTGTTGTTAAAGCAACATTCATTGGTGGCAACAACCAGAACCAAATCGATTATAGTTTAGCTTGAAGATTGATACCTAAAGAAAACCAATCGACAACCAAGTTTAAGTTTTGGTTGTCGATTGGTTTTCTTGTCGTTTTTAACTTATAATTTAAGGCGGATTAATTAGGCGGTGAAACTATTGGGCAAGACTATTCGGCAACTTTCAGAAGAATTTAAATTGTCAAAACAAGCTATTAATCAACGTATTAATAGCATTAATGGCTTTCGAAGCAAACACACTTACAAAGTTAAAAACCATCTAGAAATAGACAAGCTGAAAACGGCAAGGACAAAAATATTGATCAGATCTTGCTGAAGCAACTTGATGTTAAAGATCAACAAATTGCAAATTTACAACAAGCCTTAGATCAGCAGCAAAAATTACAGATAGCAACGGTTGCAGAGAACCATCGATTAAAAGAACACGTTCAGAAACTGAGTGGCTTGTTTGAATCTTCTAGTGCTACTCATCAGCAACAATTAAACGACAAGGACGATACCTTGACGAATAGTTCTAATACCAGTCACATCAAGGATAAAAACGACAATCAAAATGAAAATAAAGTTGCTGAATATGGTAATAGACAAAAGAAAACATTTAAGAACAACACCGATAATAGTTGGTGGCATTTTTGGTGACAATCAGTGGCAGCAAGGCTCTGGATCTGTAGAGGAAAAAATATTTGGATTTGTAAACAAAAGGCGTTTATATCAAAATGATTTTAACCAATTGAGTCACGAGCCCAAACCTACTGTTGAATTTTCAGCATTATTTAATTCTTCATGGTGGATATATGGGTTGAAAAATACTATGGAAAATAATGATCTTGAAAAATATCCTAGAAAAAATGAGAAACAATATCAAGATTACTTTGATAACCTAAGAATAGATGGAGTGAAAATATTTTTTTGACAATTATGATTATTGGTGGTTTGGACTTTATTATTAAGAGCTCTATACAGGCATGCTTATTATGGATAGTGGCATTAATAGAGGTTCAGAAGGGCGAGAACAGATTTTATATGGGCATTCGCTGTTCATACAATAATAGCCGTTTCGTTAACAGCGACTAAATTAATCGATTTGTTAAAAATGATATTAATCTGGGATTTAGGTTATCCGATTTGTGAAAAAAGTGGTTGTATTGATCCTTAAAAATTAAATAAAAAGGTAGATTGTAGAATTACTTATTTATGCAAAAAAATATGAGATAAGGATATTGAATTTATCCTCATCTCATATTTTAATTTAATCATTAACCGTTATATTTTGATAATTTGAAAACAACTTTGTCTTTGTTGTGTAATTTCTTTTTGTCAGCTGAAACGTTAACTTGTTTGCCATTAACAGTGAATGTCCAGTAAATTTTCTTCTTGTTATTTTGTTTGTGACCGTCGATAGCTGTGATAAAGCCGCCTTTGTCGTTAACTTTCCAGCCTTTTTTAAGACCATCAGTAACAGTGGCATTCTTTTTCAATGTGATAGTTTTCTTGGCAATCTTCTTTTTGTTCTTCTTCAAAGTGTAAGTAGCTTTGATATTCTCGGAAGCCTTAGCTTGAACGGTTGTTGCAGTTGCTGGAGCGAATACCCCTAGTAACATTAATAATGACAATAAAAATGCTGTAATCTTTTTCATTATTTTCCTCCTCGATTTGTACAACGATTTTCATTATAACAAAGAAAAGGCAGACGAAAATAATAATTTAAAAACCATTCAATTAAATAAATCTACAATTGAATTTTATTTACCTTATGAAGATGTTCAAAACGCGTTAAAGGAAAGTGCGCAGAACCCCTTTATACGTACAAAGGATGAATGGTTAGTGGGTAACAATGAGTGTAAATTAAATAAGGCACAAAAAAGGATGCTTAAGGATAAAGAAATATATAATCATTTCAATTTAGAAAATATTCCCAGTTCCATCAAAACGGAGCTAAACAAGATAGTGCATGACATCGATGACTAATACTTTAACACCAAACAGAAAGGGGCTATGAATATATAGGGTCTATAACTATCAAATAACCCCTCAAAAACATTGAAAGAATAGCCCCCAATATCTACATTATAGATATTGGGGGCTATTTTAATTTATTCTTTTATAAGTGCCCCTAAACTATAGCTATTGATTCAAGATTTCATGGGAGCCAGTTGCAACCAATAACAAAATCAATTCATCATGATCTAGCTGATAAATAACAATCCAGTTGTCATAATTTTTACCATAGTTTCCATATCTGGCAGGGTGAAATTCACGATATCCACGCCAATTTCCTTTTAATGCATGATCTTTAATCTGTTTCAAAACAAGTACATCTTGTTCAACAATTGCTTCTAAACAAGGCTTCAAGACAGTTATTGGGAAATGTTTTTTGACTAGTTTTTTTAATTCACGTTCAAAAGATTTGGTCTGTTTAATTTGCATCTAACTTATCGATCCAATCTTCAAAGTCAGTCAATGAACCAATGTTTTTGACCTGCCCTGTTTCTGCTTCTTTTTTAGCGGCTAAGGCTTCCGGAGAATCTAAAAAGCTGACTAATCGAACTTCATTATTGGCCGCTTTAACTAACGATAAGCGTATATACTCAGAAACGGTTAGCCCTTGTTTTGCTAGATTAGCTTTAGCCCGTTCACTAATGTCAGGTGTTACACGAGTTGAAATTGTCTTGTTTTTAATAATAGTATTACTCATTCTAATCCGCCTCCTTTAAGTTTACCATCGTACTACATTATAATATTCGATTTTTAGGTTTTCTGCAACTAAATTAATTTTAAAGTAAAGGAACTAACAGCTTATGCGACAAGTTGTCTTACCCATCAAAGATTCAAACGTTCTTAAAGAGGTTCAAGATACGTTACTCAATAACTTTAAAGCTGGCCGACGTAACTATACGATTTTTCAAGTTGGTAAAGCGACGCTACTGCGAGTGAGTGACGTTATGGGCTTAAAACAGGACGATATTTTTAATCCGGACGGTTCTATTAAACAAAATGCGTTTATTCATGACCGAAAAACTGGTAAACCGAATACCTTGTACCTTAAACCAGTTCAAACAGAGCTTTTATTGTATCGTCAATGGCTGCTCGATCATAAGCTGGATTCTGAATGGCTCTTTCCTTCAATTCAACACCCAGAACGCCATATTACTGAAAAACAGTTCTACAAAATTATGAGTAAGGTTGGCGATCTATTAGGAATTAATTACCTTGGTACCCACACTATGCGCAAAACTGGGGCTTATCGCGTTTATACGCAATCCAATTACAATATTGGCTTAGTCATGCACTTATTAAATCATTCAAGTGAAGCCATGACTTTAGCTTATTTAGGCTTAGACCAAGCCAGTACCGAAACTATGTTAGATCAAATTGATTTTGGTTAGTTTTATTTGGATTTTTAGTTGTTGCCGAAGGCAACTTCTGAGACAGATTTTAAGCACAAAACCTCCACTAATTTTTAGCGGAGTATAAGTGCGCACTAATGGTTGCTTTTCATTCGATTGTGTCGCTTACAAAGCATCTGTAAATTATCTTCTTCAGTACGACCGCCTTCAGACCAAGGTGTAATGTGGTCACCTTCCATTTCAGATAATTGGTACACTTTATCATTGCCTTCTTCAAGACACATTGGGCAGTGGCCTTATTGCTCCTTGTATTTCTTTCGCATCATGTCTTTTGGAAAACCACGTAAATTAAGATACTTTGTGGCTCCTGCTTCATTGGCATTAACGGCTAGCTTGTATTGCCAAATGCCTTTCTTTTTCTTGATTTCATCATCATCAATCAGCTTTTGAATATCCGCATCAATCTTAGATGAATTGTAGTCATTAGAATGGTATTTGTTATACAGAGTTCCCCAATCAAGGCCATTCATTTCTTTGTAGACTTGAGGGAAAGTCATTCGAATCCAGTCCATGATTTTCTGCCAATACTGCCACAATTCATTTGCATCGTCATCTGACTTGTGTTCATCCATATATTCCTCAATAGTAGTATCTTTAGCATCAGCAATCCAAAGCAACGCCTTCTCCAACAATTCTTGCCGATTAGGATCACCCTTTACATAGTGGTCACTCACTTTTGCAGCAACACAGCCTCGCTTACTAAAATGTCTCTTGGCATCTGATAGCCACGGCCCAACGTATGCAATATTACGCAGCTCTTGACTTGTCAATTTCTTTCCAGCAATATTTACCGTTTTAAACCATGATAGCTTTTCGGAATCCGTACCTTTGCACCAGTAAACCATCAATTGATAATTCATCAAACGATCATATAGATCATTTGGTAAAGCATCTACATACATAGTTTGACCGTCCCATTCAATTGGAAACTTATGGTCCAAGAATCGCATAATTGACAATGTACGTTGTTGGCCATCGAGCACTTCATAATGTTCATCATCATCAATTACCCAATACATAACATTTAATGGGAAGCCACGCAAAGCCGTATTAATAACAGCTTTTTCTTCTGGCAGATCATAAACAAAATTTCTTTGATACGGAGGACGTATGTTTAGTTGTCCTTGATATCCGACAACACCAGCTTCATCCATATCTTTATACCCATCAAAAACATTTTTAACGGGCACCTGTTTTAGTTCAATCTCCATTACTTCTCCACCTTCTTAATAAAAATACGCTTGTAAATACGTTTACCATTAATTGTCGCTTGTTTGACGCCTGATTTAGAATTCCAAAGCCCATTCGATAATCCATTTCCTTCGCTTTCAGTGCAACCAATAATTTCAAACTGTTCAGGAGTATATTTAAGCATACCTGTTATTGGAATTCCCATAACACCATCATAATCCAACGGAATTTCAGCAGTTTTGCTTATATTAATAGCATCATAATTATCATATTTAGGATACTCATCAGGATTATACTTTTTATACAAAATCATTGGTTCATGCCGACGAGCATAATCAAGATTTGTATACCACATAACACCAGATACTCTGATTAGTCCTTCTTTATGCTGTGAAGCAGTGGCCACATCTTCATATAGGCTCTTAAAGAATCCAACGTTACCTTTAAATGGCTTCCCAAGCCACATTTTATTATCCTTAATCAATGGAAAAATTTCTTTATAAGTAATTGCATTCTGATTGCCAATAATCAAAAATTGCTTATTATATTCAAACAGCGTTTTCACAAATTCTCTAAATTTTGAGAATGGCGGATTTGTTACTACCACATCTGCTTGCTTCAAATAATTCAAGCATTCATCAGAACGATAATCACCATCGCCCTTTAGTCGTTTGACTATTCCACGTTCATGTAAAAGCGTATTAATATCGTCATCACTAACTCCACGACCATTTGCCATAGGAACACTCGATATATCCAACACATAACCACGATCGCTTTCAACTGGTTCATTGTAATCGTCGAACAATGACATTTGTGTTCCAACTACTGGACTTCCAGCATATGAAGTACATATAAGCCGTTTTAACTTCAAATAGTTAAAGTTGCGAAGAAAGAACTTTGAAAAATTACTTTCAAACGGATCATCGCAATTACATAAAACAGTTTTGCCAGCAAATCCATCTTCAAAATTATTAATTTCTGATTGAATATCATCATAAGAGGTATAAAATTCATCTTTTTTTGCCTTTGCAGCTTTGTTCAATCGTTCATTAGTTGCCATAGCTATCACTCCTCATCTAAACGGCCAAAGTTTAAACTTTTTGGTTTTCTTTTCATCATCATGTTCCGACTTATCTTTTACTTCCGGTGTCTTAACTTCTGGTTCTGGCAAGACTTGTTGATTATGAGTAGTTAAGTCCAACTGTTGGGCCTGATCGGCTAGCCGAATGGCATCTGCAATCTGGTCATTTTTAACCTTTAACTCATTACGTAGCAGCTCATTGGTAGTCTGCAGGTCGCGAACACGAGCCCGAAGCTCATCAATCACATCATCTTTAGTGGCCGGACGGTGTTCAGAACTAGCTTCTTGCTGTTTTTCGCTCTTACGTTGGTAGTAAGACCTGATTTCGTCTAAAACACTGCTATCAAAGTATTTAGAGTTGTTTTTCCCCAGCCTTACCGGTTTTAACTCATTTCTTTTAATATACTTGCTAACAGACGCCACAGTAACATCAGAAATCCTTGCTATGTCTGATATTGTGTAGTCTTTCCTTTTACTTTGTCCCATGCCTTTCTGACCTCTCGCGTTAATTCTACTACATTAGAGGGTTAAATCGTCACCATGATCTTTAGATTTATCAGATTGCGCATTAGATGAATTAGCAGATGGTTGAACAGCCTCTTTTATAACCTCTTTTAGTGAGGTCCTTAGCCCTACTATCCCAGAAGTAAAACGGGGTTAAGCGTAGAGAGATTCGTCATGTTTACCAAGTTTAAAATAAACGGTGATGCTGATTGTCCATATGTTGAGGTAGAAATCTATAAGGATGCTCTCCCATTACTAAATAACCTTGAACGATGGGTACGTTATGCTCTAGCAGAGTTCCGAGGGTTAAAGAGTAGCTATTCGAAAACAAGGTTCCGCTTGCTTAAACAATACCGTACAACGGGATATGCTTATTTCACTGTTGCTGATTTCAATGAATTATTGGATATAACCAAGAGCTATAATCAAGGTACTCTAGAGCAACGCGTCCTTAGTCCCCTTAGAGAAGAGTTAACACCCTTATTCCGTGCATTAACTATCCGTAAAAAATACGGTAAAAGTCGTGGCAAGCCTGTTATTGGCTTTACTTTTACTTGGAAAGCTGAGCCAAAAGATGCTGAAAATATTCACATAAGCAGCAAACAACGATTACAAACTAAACTCTTTAATATTGAGCATAATTCCGAGCTATCAGAACGAGAAAAGTGGAGAGCAATAGATAAAGTTAAAGATGTTCCCCTAGGGACCTCAGAACAAGTAAATATGCAGGAAAAACGAGAATTAAGTGAAACTAAAATACGGCAAGACTTATTGCAAAGGCTTAATAGACATTTATAGATCCAAGAGGAAAACTAATTGGTTTTCCTCTTTTTTTATTTGTTGTCACCAACGGCGACTTCTGATGCAGGTTTTTAATGGGTCTAGCACAACATAGAATAAATTCTATGTGTAAGTGCACATTGACCTCATTTCACTCGGTCTGCTGATAGCTATTAAATCAGGTTTTCCGTTATTGAATTGAATACATTTTTAATTCAATATATGCGTCCAAATCAACTAAATTTGCTATGCTTTAAATACTTAAAAACTATTACAGATTCCGCTATTTCCAATTCGAATTTTTTAATTGTCTTTTACAGAGATTCTTTATAAACTTAGCAACAAAATTTTAATAACTAACTGTAAGAACTGTGTATCTAAACTGAAATCATTATTTTGATGTTAGGAGTAATCAAGATGGACGAAAAGAAAGTATTAACACCAATTGATGAAATGCTTGCTGATCCTTGGCAAGTTGATATTCAAGAATTGTTTGAAGCTTCTGTCAATGAACCTGACGAGATCAAAAGGAATTTGTATGATTCCTTATACACTTATATTTTGCAAAAAAGACAAGAAGATATTATTAATCGTCCTGGCTTCGTTATTTAGCCCTCTAATAGCCTGCTGAGGGCTTTTTATTTTTCCTTTGGTATAAATGTATATAAACATTCTTAAAACCGCTAGAAACGAGAAATAAGGCCCTTAAAAACGAATATAGCAGTTAAAGTCTTGTTAAGATTCAGAAAAACTAACTGTTTGCTGTCAATGGTAGCGGACGAGCAAAGCGTGGGAGCATAAGGAATTGACAGCTCTTAACCAGTCTTAACACTGAATTGGCGAAAGCCAAAGTTTCTATAAAACTTTGCTTTCCTGCCTAACGGCGAGTGAAAAAGCGGTCAAGCTGGCTCAGCTTGGACGGGGTTCGGGGCGTCAGCGCCCGAATGAATGTGGCTTGCCACACCTTTTAGGCAACGAACAAAGTGAGGCGCAAGGAGCATAGCGACTGGAGTTTAATGTGAGCCTGTTTTTTGGCTCACTCCTTTGTGTTTTTGTTTTAGATTTTGCCCTCGTACAGTAGTGCCTCTTTTAAACCTCTTTTATAAACCTCTTTTAAACCTCTTTTAAGGGCATGTTCCACTTTACTCTCCCAAGCGTTTCACAAATGTTTGGGGGTCCAATTGTCTGTTTATGGGGGTCCAATTGTCTGTTTATAGGGGTCCAATTGTCTGTTTATGGGGGTCCAATTGTCTGTTTATGGGGGTCCCGTCTTGAGGCTCCGGCCTTGATATGGTAGCCTCTAATTTAGGAGGTGGTTTTTTGAGCAACGAACTAGTTAAATATGATCCAGAGTTAAATACCATTCCACTTCGAAAATTTACTCCAGTTGAAATGAATTTATTTTTTTCGATTATTTCTCGTATGCGTGATAAGGGAGATCAGACCGTTCGTTTTACTTTTGATCAATTAAAAGAGTTAAGTGCTTATAAACCTACTGCAAATAACCGTTTTGAAGATGACATTCAGAGAACTTATGAAAAAATGATGGGATTACATTTTGGTAGACGAAGTAAAAGTGGCTTAAATCGAGAATTTTTTGTTATGTTTACCGAATTTGAAATTAAAGGCGAAGCTGAAATACCTTACGTTGATATCCGAGTTTATCCTAAAGCCTTACACTTACTAAACGATTTAGAAAGTTGGGTTCGTTATGCGTTGGCAGAGTTTAGAGATTTAAAAAGTAGTTACGCAAAAACAATGTTTCGGTTACTAAAACAATTTAGAACTACTGGGTACGCTTACTTTTCCAAAGCAGATTTTGATGAGTTACTTGATATTCCAAAAACTTATCGGCAAGGCGACATTAACAAAAAAGTGATAAAACCAATCAAAGAAGAACTTACCCCCCTATTTTGTGGGCTAACTGTCCGAAAGAAATACGGTAAAGGGCGAGGAAAGCCTGTTATTGGCTATTCGTTTACCTGGAAACCCGAAAAGAAAGACGCTAACGACTTCTCACAAGGTCAATTTCAAGATGAACGTCAAAAACTCTTTAATATTCAGCATAATGGCGAATTAACAGAACAGGAAAAATGGAGTGCCATTGATAAAGTTAAGGGGTTAACTTTAGGCTCTACTGAAAAGCAAGCATTGGCTGTCAAACAAGCCGAACATGATAAAAAAATAAGAGATCAAGCAAGAAAAGAAGCACTTGCTGAACTCCGAAAGGAGTTTGGAAATCATGCCTAAAACTATTAGAGAACTTGCTGATGAGTTTGGTGTATCAAAACAAGCCATTAGGGAAAAAACTAGATGCAAACTTTAGTTGTTGTTAATTCGGGATATTTGTTGTTAAAGCAACATTCATTGGTGGCAACAACCAGAACCAAATCGATTATAGTTTAGCTTGAAGATTGATACCTAAAGAAAACCAATCGACAACCAAGTTTAAGTTTTGGTTGTCGATTGGTTTTCTTGTCGTTTTTAACTTATAATTTAAGGCGGATTAATTAGGCGGTGAAACTATTGGGCAAGACTATTCGGCAACTTTCAGAAGAATTTAAATTGTCAAAACAAGCTATTAATCAACGTATTAATAGCATTAATGGCTTTCGAAGCAAACACACTTACAAAGTTAAAAACCATCTAGAAATAGACAAGCTGAAAACGGCAAGGACAAAAATATTGATCAGATCTTGCTGAAGCAACTTGATGTTAAAGATCAACAAATTGCAAATTTACAACAAGCCTTAGATCAGCAGCAAAAATTACAGATAGCAACGGTTGCAGAGAACCATCGATTAAAAGAACACGTTCAGAAACTGAGTGGCTTGTTTGAATCTTCTAGTGCTACTCATCAGCAACAATTAAACGACAAGGACGATACCTTGACGAATAGTTCTAATACCAGTCACATCAAGGATAAAAACGACAATCAAAATGAAAATAAAGTTGCTGAATATGGTAATAGACAAAAGAAAACATTTAAGAACAACACCGATAATAGTTGGTGGCATTTTTGGTGACAATCAGTGGCAGCAAGGCTCTGGATCTGTAGAGGAAAAAATATTTGGATTTGTAAACAAAAGGCGTTTATATCAAAATGATTTTAACCAATTGAGTCACGAGCCCAAACCTACTGTTGAATTTTCAGCATTATTTAATTCTTCATGGTGGATATATGGGTTGAAAAATACTATGGAAAATAATGATCTTGAAAAATATCCTAGAAAAAATGAGAAACAATATCAAGATTACTTTGATAACCTAAGAATAGATGGAGTGAAAATATTTTTTTGACAATTATGATTATTGGTGGTTTGGACTTTATTATTAAGAGCTCTATACAGGCATGCTTATTATGGATAGTGGCATTAATAGAGGTTCAGAAGGGCGAGAACAGATTTTATATGGGCATTCGCTGTTCATACAATAATAGCCGTTTCGTTAACAGCGACTAAATTAATCGATTTGTTAAAAATGATATTAATCTGGGATTTAGGTTATCCGATTTGTGAAAAAAGTGGTTGTATTGATCCTTAAAAATTAAATAAAAAGGTAGATTGTAGAATTACTTATTTATGCAAAAAAATATGAGATAAGGATATTGAATTTATCCTCATCTCATATTTTAATTTAATCATTAACCGTTATATTTTGATAATTTGAAAACAACTTTGTCTTTGTTGTGTAATTTCTTTTTGTCAGCTGAAACGTTAACTTGTTTGCCATTAACAGTGAATGTCCAGTAAATTTTCTTCTTGTTATTTTGTTTGTGACCGTCGATAGCTGTGATAAAGCCGCCTTTGTCGTTAACTTTCCAGCCTTTTTTAAGACCATCAGTAACAGTGGCATTCTTTTTCAATGTGATAGTTTTCTTGGCAATCTTCTTTTTGTTCTTCTTCAAAGTGTAAGTAGCTTTGATATTCTCGGAAGCCTTAGCTTGAACGGTTGTTGCAGTTGCTGGAGCGAATACCCCTAGTAACATTAATAATGACAATAAAAATGCTGTAATCTTTTTCATTATTTTCCTCCTCGATTTGTACAACGATTTTCATTATAACAAAGAAAAGGCAGACGAAAATAATAATTTAAAAACCATTCAATTAAATAAATCTACAATTGAATTTTATTTACCTTATGAAGATGTTCAAAACGCGTTAAAGGAAAGTGCGCAGAACCCCTTTATACGTACAAAGGATGAATGGTTAGTGGGTAACAATGAGTGTAAATTAAATAAGGCACAAAAAAGGATGCTTAAGGATAAAGAAATATATAATCATTTCAATTTAGAAAATATTCCCAGTTCCATCAAAACGGAGCTAAACAAGATAGTGCATGACATCGATGACTAATACTTTAACACCAAACAGAAAGGGGCTATGAATATATAGGGTCTATAACTATCAAATAACCCCTCAAAAACATTGAAAGAATAGCCCCCAATATCTACATTATAGATATTGGGGGCTATTTTAATTTATTCTTTTATAAGTGCCCCTAAACTATAGCTATTGATTCAAGATTTCATGGGAGCCAGTTGCAACCAATAACAAAATCAATTCATCATGATCTAGCTGATAAATAACAATCCAGTTGTCATAATTTTTACCATAGTTTCCATATCTGGCAGGGTGAAATTCACGATATCCACGCCAATTTCCTTTTAATGCATGATCTTTAATCTGTTTCAAAACAAGTACATCTTGTTCAACAATTGCTTCTAAACAAGGCTTCAAGACAGTTATTGGGAAATGTTTTTTGACTAGTTTTTTTAATTCACGTTCAAAAGATTTGGTCTGTTTAATTTGCATCTAACTTATCGATCCAATCTTCAAAGTCAGTCAATGAACCAATGTTTTTGACCTGCCCTGTTTCTGCTTCTTTTTTAGCGGCTAAGGCTTCCGGAGAATCTAAAAAGCTGACTAATCGAACTTCATTATTGGCCGCTTTAACTAACGATAAGCGTATATACTCAGAAACGGTTAGCCCTTGTTTTGCTAGATTAGCTTTAGCCCGTTCACTAATGTCAGGTGTTACACGAGTTGAAATTGTCTTGTTTTTAATAATAGTATTACTCATTCTAATCCGCCTCCTTTAAGTTTACCATCGTACTACATTATAATATTCGATTTTTAGGTTTTCTGCAACTAAATTAATTTTAAAGTAAAGGAACTAACAGCTTATGCGACAAGTTGTCTTACCCATCAAAGATTCAAACGTTCTTAAAGAGGTTCAAGATACGTTACTCAATAACTTTAAAGCTGGCCGACGTAACTATACGATTTTTCAAGTTGGTAAAGCGACGCTACTGCGAGTGAGTGACGTTATGGGCTTAAAACAGGACGATATTTTTAATCCGGACGGTTCTATTAAACAAAATGCGTTTATTCATGACCGAAAAACTGGTAAACCGAATACCTTGTACCTTAAACCAGTTCAAACAGAGCTTTTATTGTATCGTCAATGGCTGCTCGATCATAAGCTGGATTCTGAATGGCTCTTTCCTTCAATTCAACACCCAGAACGCCATATTACTGAAAAACAGTTCTACAAAATTATGAGTAAGGTTGGCGATCTATTAGGAATTAATTACCTTGGTACCCACACTATGCGCAAAACTGGGGCTTATCGCGTTTATACGCAATCCAATTACAATATTGGCTTAGTCATGCACTTATTAAATCATTCAAGTGAAGCCATGACTTTAGCTTATTTAGGCTTAGACCAAGCCAGTACCGAAACTATGTTAGATCAAATTGATTTTGGTTAGTTTTATTTGGATTTTTAGTTGTTGCCGAAGGCAACTTCTGAGACAGATTTTAAGCACAAAACCTCCACTAATTTTTAGCGGAGTATAAGTGCGCACTAATGGTTGCTTTTCATTCGATTGTGTCGCTTACAAAGCATCTGTAAATTATCTTCTTCAGTACGACCGCCTTCAGACCAAGGTGTAATGTGGTCACCTTCCATTTCAGATAATTGGTACACTTTATCATTGCCTTCTTCAAGACACATTGGGCAGTGGCCTTATTGCTCCTTGTATTTCTTTCGCATCATGTCTTTTGGAAAACCACGTAAATTAAGATACTTTGTGGCTCCTGCTTCATTGGCATTAACGGCTAGCTTGTATTGCCAAATGCCTTTCTTTTTCTTGATTTCATCATCATCAATCAGCTTTTGAATATCCGCATCAATCTTAGATGAATTGTAGTCATTAGAATGGTATTTGTTATACAGAGTTCCCCAATCAAGGCCATTCATTTCTTTGTAGACTTGAGGGAAAGTCATTCGAATCCAGTCCATGATTTTCTGCCAATACTGCCACAATTCATTTGCATCGTCATCTGACTTGTGTTCATCCATATATTCCTCAATAGTAGTATCTTTAGCATCAGCAATCCAAAGCAACGCCTTCTCCAACAATTCTTGCCGATTAGGATCACCCTTTACATAGTGGTCACTCACTTTTGCAGCAACACAGCCTCGCTTACTAAAATGTCTCTTGGCATCTGATAGCCACGGCCCAACGTATGCAATATTACGCAGCTCTTGACTTGTCAATTTCTTTCCAGCAATATTTACCGTTTTAAACCATGATAGCTTTTCGGAATCCGTACCTTTGCACCAGTAAACCATCAATTGATAATTCATCAAACGATCATATAGATCATTTGGTAAAGCATCTACATACATAGTTTGACCGTCCCATTCAATTGGAAACTTATGGTCCAAGAATCGCATAATTGACAATGTACGTTGTTGGCCATCGAGCACTTCATAATGTTCATCATCATCAATTACCCAATACATAACATTTAATGGGAAGCCACGCAAAGCCGTATTAATAACAGCTTTTTCTTCTGGCAGATCATAAACAAAATTTCTTTGATACGGAGGACGTATGTTTAGTTGTCCTTGATATCCGACAACACCAGCTTCATCCATATCTTTATACCCATCAAAAACATTTTTAACGGGCACCTGTTTTAGTTCAATCTCCATTACTTCTCCACCTTCTTAATAAAAATACGCTTGTAAATACGTTTACCATTAATTGTCGCTTGTTTGACGCCTGATTTAGAATTCCAAAGCCCATTCGATAATCCATTTCCTTCGCTTTCAGTGCAACCAATAATTTCAAACTGTTCAGGAGTATATTTAAGCATACCTGTTATTGGAATTCCCATAACACCATCATAATCCAACGGAATTTCAGCAGTTTTGCTTATATTAATAGCATCATAATTATCATATTTAGGATACTCATCAGGATTATACTTTTTATACAAAATCATTGGTTCATGCCGACGAGCATAATCAAGATTTGTATACCACATAACACCAGATACTCTGATTAGTCCTTCTTTATGCTGTGAAGCAGTGGCCACATCTTCATATAGGCTCTTAAAGAATCCAACGTTACCTTTAAATGGCTTCCCAAGCCACATTTTATTATCCTTAATCAATGGAAAAATTTCTTTATAAGTAATTGCATTCTGATTGCCAATAATCAAAAATTGCTTATTATATTCAAACAGCGTTTTCACAAATTCTCTAAATTTTGAGAATGGCGGATTTGTTACTACCACATCTGCTTGCTTCAAATAATTCAAGCATTCATCAGAACGATAATCACCATCGCCCTTTAGTCGTTTGACTATTCCACGTTCATGTAAAAGCGTATTAATATCGTCATCACTAACTCCACGACCATTTGCCATAGGAACACTCGATATATCCAACACATAACCACGATCGCTTTCAACTGGTTCATTGTAATCGTCGAACAATGACATTTGTGTTCCAACTACTGGACTTCCAGCATATGAAGTACATATAAGCCGTTTTAACTTCAAATAGTTAAAGTTGCGAAGAAAGAACTTTGAAAAATTACTTTCAAACGGATCATCGCAATTACATAAAACAGTTTTGCCAGCAAATCCATCTTCAAAATTATTAATTTCTGATTGAATATCATCATAAGAGGTATAAAATTCATCTTTTTTTGCCTTTGCAGCTTTGTTCAATCGTTCATTAGTTGCCATAGCTATCACTCCTCATCTAAACGGCCAAAGTTTAAACTTTTTGGTTTTCTTTTCATCATCATGTTCCGACTTATCTTTTACTTCCGGTGTCTTAACTTCTGGTTCTGGCAAGACTTGTTGATTATGAGTAGTTAAGTCCAACTGTTGGGCCTGATCGGCTAGCCGAATGGCATCTGCAATCTGGTCATTTTTAACCTTTAACTCATTACGTAGCAGCTCATTGGTAGTCTGCAGGTCGCGAACACGAGCCCGAAGCTCATCAATCACATCATCTTTAGTGGCCGGACGGTGTTCAGAACTAGCTTCTTGCTGTTTTTCGCTCTTACGTTGGTAGTAAGACCTGATTTCGTCTAAAACACTGCTATCAAAGTATTTAGAGTTGTTTTTCCCCAGCCTTACCGGTTTTAACTCATTTCTTTTAATATACTTGCTAACAGACGCCACAGTAACATCAGAAATCCTTGCTATGTCTGATATTGTGTAGTCTTTCCTTTTACTTTGTCCCATGCCTTTCTGACCTCTCGCGTTAATTCTACTACATTAGAGGGTTAAATCGTCACCATGATCTTTAGATTTATCAGATTGCGCATTAGATGAATTAGCAGATGGTTGAACAGCCTCTTTTATAACCTCTTTTAGTGAGGTCCTTAGCCCTACTATCCCAGAAGTAAAACGGGGTTAAGCGTAGAGAGATTCGTCATGTTTACCAAGTTTAAAATAAACGGTGATGCTGATTGTCCATATGTTGAGGTAGAAATCTATAAGGATGCTCTCCCATTACTAAATAACCTTGAACGATGGGTACGTTATGCTCTAGCAGAGTTCCGAGGGTTAAAGAGTAGCTATTCGAAAACAAGGTTCCGCTTGCTTAAACAATACCGTACAACGGGATATGCTTATTTCACTGTTGCTGATTTCAATGAATTATTGGATATAACCAAGAGCTATAATCAAGGTACTCTAGAGCAACGCGTCCTTAGTCCCCTTAGAGAAGAGTTAACACCCTTATTCCGTGCATTAACTATCCGTAAAAAATACGGTAAAAGTCGTGGCAAGCCTGTTATTGGCTTTACTTTTACTTGGAAAGCTGAGCCAAAAGATGCTGAAAATATTCACATAAGCAGCAAACAACGATTACAAACTAAACTCTTTAATATTGAGCATAATTCCGAGCTATCAGAACGAGAAAAGTGGAGAGCAATAGATAAAGTTAAAGATGTTCCCCTAGGGACCTCAGAACAAGTAAATATGCAGGAAAAACGAGAATTAAGTGAAACTAAAATACGGCAAGACTTATTGCAAAGGCTTAATAGACATTTATAGATCCAAGAGGAAAACTAATTGGTTTTCCTCTTTTTTTATTTGTTGTCACCAACGGCGACTTCTGATGCAGGTTTTTAATGGGTCTAGCACAACATAGAATAAATTCTATGTGTAAGTGCACATTGACCTCATTTCACTCGGTCTGCTGATAGCTATTAAATCAGGTTTTCCGTTATTGAATTGAATACATTTTTAATTCAATATATGCGTCCAAATCAACTAAATTTGCTATGCTTTAAATACTTAAAAACTATTACAGATTCCGCTATTTCCAATTCGAATTTTTTAATTGTCTTTTACAGAGATTCTTTATAAACTTAGCAACAAAATTTTAATAACTAACTGTAAGAACTGTGTATCTAAACTGAAATCATTATTTTGATGTTAGGAGTAATCAAGATGGACGAAAAGAAAGTATTAACACCAATTGATGAAATGCTTGCTGATCCTTGGCAAGTTGATATTCAAGAATTGTTTGAAGCTTCTGTCAATGAACCTGACGAGATCAAAAGGAATTTGTATGATTCCTTATACACTTATATTTTGCAAAAAAGACAAGAAGATATTATTAATCGTCCTGGCTTCGTTATTTAGCCCTCTAATAGCCTGCTGAGGGCTTTTTATTTTTCCTTTGGTATAAATGTATATAAACATTCTTAAAACCGCTAGAAACGAGAAATAAGGCCCTTAAAAACGAATATAGCAGTTAAAGTCTTGTTAAGATTCAGAAAAACTAACTGTTTGCTGTCAATGGTAGCGGACGAGCAAAGCGTGGGAGCATAAGGAATTGACAGCTCTTAACCAGTCTTAACACTGAATTGGCGAAAGCCAAAGTTTCTATAAAACTTTGCTTTCCTGCCTAACGGCGAGTGAAAAAGCGGTCAAGCTGGCTCAGCTTGGACGGGGTTCGGGGCGTCAGCGCCCGAATGAATGTGGCTTGCCACACCTTTTAGGCAACGAACAAAGTGAGGCGCAAGGAGCATAGCGACTGGAGTTTAATGTGAGCCTGTTTTTTGGCTCACTCCTTTGTGTTTTTGTTTTAGATTTTGCCCTCGTACAGTAGTGCCTCTTTTAAACCTCTTTTATAAACCTCTTTTAAACCTCTTTTAAGGGCATGTTCCACTTTACTCTCCCAAGCGTTTCACAAATGTTTGGGGGTCCAATTGTCTGTTTATGGGGGTCCAATTGTCTGTTTATAGGGGTCCAATTGTCTGTTTATGGGGGTCCAATTGTCTGTTTATGGGGGTCCCGTCTTGAGGCTCCGGCCTTGATATGGTAGCCTCTAATTTAGGAGGTGGTTTTTTGAGCAACGAACTAGTTAAATATGATCCAGAGTTAAATACCATTCCACTTCGAAAATTTACTCCAGTTGAAATGAATTTATTTTTTTCGATTATTTCTCGTATGCGTGATAAGGGAGATCAGACCGTTCGTTTTACTTTTGATCAATTAAAAGAGTTAAGTGCTTATAAACCTACTGCAAATAACCGTTTTGAAGATGACATTCAGAGAACTTATGAAAAAATGATGGGATTACATTTTGGTAGACGAAGTAAAAGTGGCTTAAATCGAGAATTTTTTGTTATGTTTACCGAATTTGAAATTAAAGGCGAAGCTGAAATACCTTACGTTGATATCCGAGTTTATCCTAAAGCCTTACACTTACTAAACGATTTAGAAAGTTGGGTTCGTTATGCGTTGGCAGAGTTTAGAGATTTAAAAAGTAGTTACGCAAAAACAATGTTTCGGTTACTAAAACAATTTAGAACTACTGGGTACGCTTACTTTTCCAAAGCAGATTTTGATGAGTTACTTGATATTCCAAAAACTTATCGGCAAGGCGACATTAACAAAAAAGTGATAAAACCAATCAAAGAAGAACTTACCCCCCTATTTTGTGGGCTAACTGTCCGAAAGAAATACGGTAAAGGGCGAGGAAAGCCTGTTATTGGCTATTCGTTTACCTGGAAACCCGAAAAGAAAGACGCTAACGACTTCTCACAAGGTCAATTTCAAGATGAACGTCAAAAACTCTTTAATATTCAGCATAATGGCGAATTAACAGAACAGGAAAAATGGAGTGCCATTGATAAAGTTAAGGGGTTAACTTTAGGCTCTACTGAAAAGCAAGCATTGGCTGTCAAACAAGCCGAACATGATAAAAAAATAAGAGATCAAGCAAGAAAAGAAGCACTTGCTGAACTCCGAAAGGAGTTTGGAAATCATGCCTAAAACTATTAGAGAACTTGCTGATGAGTTTGGTGTATCAAAACAAGCCATTAGGGAAAAAACTAGATGCAAACTTTAGTTGTTGTTAATTCGGGATATTTGTTGTTAAAGCAACATTCATTGGTGGCAACAACCAGAACCAAATCGATTATAGTTTAGCTTGAAGATTGATACCTAAAGAAAACCAATCGACAACCAAGTTTAAGTTTTGGTTGTCGATTGGTTTTCTTGTCGTTTTTAACTTATAATTTAAGGCGGATTAATTAGGCGGTGAAACTATTGGGCAAGACTATTCGGCAACTTTCAGAAGAATTTAAATTGTCAAAACAAGCTATTAATCAACGTATTAATAGCATTAATGGCTTTCGAAGCAAACACACTTACAAAGTTAAAAACCATCTAGAAATAGACAAGCTGAAAACGGCAAGGACAAAAATATTGATCAGATCTTGCTGAAGCAACTTGATGTTAAAGATCAACAAATTGCAAATTTACAACAAGCCTTAGATCAGCAGCAAAAATTACAGATAGCAACGGTTGCAGAGAACCATCGATTAAAAGAACACGTTCAGAAACTGAGTGGCTTGTTTGAATCTTCTAGTGCTACTCATCAGCAACAATTAAACGACAAGGACGATACCTTGACGAATAGTTCTAATACCAGTCACATCAAGGATAAAAACGACAATCAAAATGAAAATAAAGTTGCTGAATATGGTAATAGACAAAAGAAAACATTTAAGAACAACACCGATAATAGTTGGTGGCATTTTTGGTGACAATCAGTGGCAGCAAGGCTCTGGATCTGTAGAGGAAAAAATATTTGGATTTGTAAACAAAAGGCGTTTATATCAAAATGATTTTAACCAATTGAGTCACGAGCCCAAACCTACTGTTGAATTTTCAGCATTATTTAATTCTTCATGGTGGATATATGGGTTGAAAAATACTATGGAAAATAATGATCTTGAAAAATATCCTAGAAAAAATGAGAAACAATATCAAGATTACTTTGATAACCTAAGAATAGATGGAGTGAAAATATTTTTTTGACAATTATGATTATTGGTGGTTTGGACTTTATTATTAAGAGCTCTATACAGGCATGCTTATTATGGATAGTGGCATTAATAGAGGTTCAGAAGGGCGAGAACAGATTTTATATGGGCATTCGCTGTTCATACAATAATAGCCGTTTCGTTAACAGCGACTAAATTAATCGATTTGTTAAAAATGATATTAATCTGGGATTTAGGTTATCCGATTTGTGAAAAAAGTGGTTGTATTGATCCTTAAAAATTAAATAAAAAGGTAGATTGTAGAATTACTTATTTATGCAAAAAAATATGAGATAAGGATATTGAATTTATCCTCATCTCATATTTTAATTTAATCATTAACCGTTATATTTTGATAATTTGAAAACAACTTTGTCTTTGTTGTGTAATTTCTTTTTGTCAGCTGAAACGTTAACTTGTTTGCCATTAACAGTGAATGTCCAGTAAATTTTCTTCTTGTTATTTTGTTTGTGACCGTCGATAGCTGTGATAAAGCCGCCTTTGTCGTTAACTTTCCAGCCTTTTTTAAGACCATCAGTAACAGTGGCATTCTTTTTCAATGTGATAGTTTTCTTGGCAATCTTCTTTTTGTTCTTCTTCAAAGTGTAAGTAGCTTTGATATTCTCGGAAGCCTTAGCTTGAACGGTTGTTGCAGTTGCTGGAGCGAATACCCCTAGTAACATTAATAATGACAATAAAAATGCTGTAATCTTTTTCATTATTTTCCTCCTCGATTTGTACAACGATTTTCATTATAACAAAGAAAAGGCAGACGAAAATAATAATTTAAAAACCATTCAATTAAATAAATCTACAATTGAATTTTATTTACCTTATGAAGATGTTCAAAACGCGTTAAAGGAAAGTGCGCAGAACCCCTTTATACGTACAAAGGATGAATGGTTAGTGGGTAACAATGAGTGTAAATTAAATAAGGCACAAAAAAGGATGCTTAAGGATAAAGAAATATATAATCATTTCAATTTAGAAAATATTCCCAGTTCCATCAAAACGGAGCTAAACAAGATAGTGCATGACATCGATGACTAATACTTTAACACCAAACAGAAAGGGGCTATGAATATATAGGGTCTATAACTATCAAATAACCCCTCAAAAACATTGAAAGAATAGCCCCCAATATCTACATTATAGATATTGGGGGCTATTTTAATTTATTCTTTTATAAGTGCCCCTAAACTATAGCTATTGATTCAAGATTTCATGGGAGCCAGTTGCAACCAATAACAAAATCAATTCATCATGATCTAGCTGATAAATAACAATCCAGTTGTCATAATTTTTACCATAGTTTCCATATCTGGCAGGGTGAAATTCACGATATCCACGCCAATTTCCTTTTAATGCATGATCTTTAATCTGTTTCAAAACAAGTACATCTTGTTCAACAATTGCTTCTAAACAAGGCTTCAAGACAGTTATTGGGAAATGTTTTTTGACTAGTTTTTTTAATTCACGTTCAAAAGATTTGGTCTGTTTAATTTGCATCTAACTTATCGATCCAATCTTCAAAGTCAGTCAATGAACCAATGTTTTTGACCTGCCCTGTTTCTGCTTCTTTTTTAGCGGCTAAGGCTTCCGGAGAATCTAAAAAGCTGACTAATCGAACTTCATTATTGGCCGCTTTAACTAACGATAAGCGTATATACTCAGAAACGGTTAGCCCTTGTTTTGCTAGATTAGCTTTAGCCCGTTCACTAATGTCAGGTGTTACACGAGTTGAAATTGTCTTGTTTTTAATAATAGTATTACTCATTCTAATCCGCCTCCTTTAAGTTTACCATCGTACTACATTATAATATTCGATTTTTAGGTTTTCTGCAACTAAATTAATTTTAAAGTAAAGGAACTAACAGCTTATGCGACAAGTTGTCTTACCCATCAAAGATTCAAACGTTCTTAAAGAGGTTCAAGATACGTTACTCAATAACTTTAAAGCTGGCCGACGTAACTATACGATTTTTCAAGTTGGTAAAGCGACGCTACTGCGAGTGAGTGACGTTATGGGCTTAAAACAGGACGATATTTTTAATCCGGACGGTTCTATTAAACAAAATGCGTTTATTCATGACCGAAAAACTGGTAAACCGAATACCTTGTACCTTAAACCAGTTCAAACAGAGCTTTTATTGTATCGTCAATGGCTGCTCGATCATAAGCTGGATTCTGAATGGCTCTTTCCTTCAATTCAACACCCAGAACGCCATATTACTGAAAAACAGTTCTACAAAATTATGAGTAAGGTTGGCGATCTATTAGGAATTAATTACCTTGGTACCCACACTATGCGCAAAACTGGGGCTTATCGCGTTTATACGCAATCCAATTACAATATTGGCTTAGTCATGCACTTATTAAATCATTCAAGTGAAGCCATGACTTTAGCTTATTTAGGCTTAGACCAAGCCAGTACCGAAACTATGTTAGATCAAATTGATTTTGGTTAGTTTTATTTGGATTTTTAGTTGTTGCCGAAGGCAACTTCTGAGACAGATTTTAAGCACAAAACCTCCACTAATTTTTAGCGGAGTATAAGTGCGCACTAATGGTTGCTTTTCATTCGATTGTGTCGCTTACAAAGCATCTGTAAATTATCTTCTTCAGTACGACCGCCTTCAGACCAAGGTGTAATGTGGTCACCTTCCATTTCAGATAATTGGTACACTTTATCATTGCCTTCTTCAAGACACATTGGGCAGTGGCCTTATTGCTCCTTGTATTTCTTTCGCATCATGTCTTTTGGAAAACCACGTAAATTAAGATACTTTGTGGCTCCTGCTTCATTGGCATTAACGGCTAGCTTGTATTGCCAAATGCCTTTCTTTTTCTTGATTTCATCATCATCAATCAGCTTTTGAATATCCGCATCAATCTTAGATGAATTGTAGTCATTAGAATGGTATTTGTTATACAGAGTTCCCCAATCAAGGCCATTCATTTCTTTGTAGACTTGAGGGAAAGTCATTCGAATCCAGTCCATGATTTTCTGCCAATACTGCCACAATTCATTTGCATCGTCATCTGACTTGTGTTCATCCATATATTCCTCAATAGTAGTATCTTTAGCATCAGCAATCCAAAGCAACGCCTTCTCCAACAATTCTTGCCGATTAGGATCACCCTTTACATAGTGGTCACTCACTTTTGCAGCAACACAGCCTCGCTTACTAAAATGTCTCTTGGCATCTGATAGCCACGGCCCAACGTATGCAATATTACGCAGCTCTTGACTTGTCAATTTCTTTCCAGCAATATTTACCGTTTTAAACCATGATAGCTTTTCGGAATCCGTACCTTTGCACCAGTAAACCATCAATTGATAATTCATCAAACGATCATATAGATCATTTGGTAAAGCATCTACATACATAGTTTGACCGTCCCATTCAATTGGAAACTTATGGTCCAAGAATCGCATAATTGACAATGTACGTTGTTGGCCATCGAGCACTTCATAATGTTCATCATCATCAATTACCCAATACATAACATTTAATGGGAAGCCACGCAAAGCCGTATTAATAACAGCTTTTTCTTCTGGCAGATCATAAACAAAATTTCTTTGATACGGAGGACGTATGTTTAGTTGTCCTTGATATCCGACAACACCAGCTTCATCCATATCTTTATACCCATCAAAAACATTTTTAACGGGCACCTGTTTTAGTTCAATCTCCATTACTTCTCCACCTTCTTAATAAAAATACGCTTGTAAATACGTTTACCATTAATTGTCGCTTGTTTGACGCCTGATTTAGAATTCCAAAGCCCATTCGATAATCCATTTCCTTCGCTTTCAGTGCAACCAATAATTTCAAACTGTTCAGGAGTATATTTAAGCATACCTGTTATTGGAATTCCCATAACACCATCATAATCCAACGGAATTTCAGCAGTTTTGCTTATATTAATAGCATCATAATTATCATATTTAGGATACTCATCAGGATTATACTTTTTATACAAAATCATTGGTTCATGCCGACGAGCATAATCAAGATTTGTATACCACATAACACCAGATACTCTGATTAGTCCTTCTTTATGCTGTGAAGCAGTGGCCACATCTTCATATAGGCTCTTAAAGAATCCAACGTTACCTTTAAATGGCTTCCCAAGCCACATTTTATTATCCTTAATCAATGGAAAAATTTCTTTATAAGTAATTGCATTCTGATTGCCAATAATCAAAAATTGCTTATTATATTCAAACAGCGTTTTCACAAATTCTCTAAATTTTGAGAATGGCGGATTTGTTACTACCACATCTGCTTGCTTCAAATAATTCAAGCATTCATCAGAACGATAATCACCATCGCCCTTTAGTCGTTTGACTATTCCACGTTCATGTAAAAGCGTATTAATATCGTCATCACTAACTCCACGACCATTTGCCATAGGAACACTCGATATATCCAACACATAACCACGATCGCTTTCAACTGGTTCATTGTAATCGTCGAACAATGACATTTGTGTTCCAACTACTGGACTTCCAGCATATGAAGTACATATAAGCCGTTTTAACTTCAAATAGTTAAAGTTGCGAAGAAAGAACTTTGAAAAATTACTTTCAAACGGATCATCGCAATTACATAAAACAGTTTTGCCAGCAAATCCATCTTCAAAATTATTAATTTCTGATTGAATATCATCATAAGAGGTATAAAATTCATCTTTTTTTGCCTTTGCAGCTTTGTTCAATCGTTCATTAGTTGCCATAGCTATCACTCCTCATCTAAACGGCCAAAGTTTAAACTTTTTGGTTTTCTTTTCATCATCATGTTCCGACTTATCTTTTACTTCCGGTGTCTTAACTTCTGGTTCTGGCAAGACTTGTTGATTATGAGTAGTTAAGTCCAACTGTTGGGCCTGATCGGCTAGCCGAATGGCATCTGCAATCTGGTCATTTTTAACCTTTAACTCATTACGTAGCAGCTCATTGGTAGTCTGCAGGTCGCGAACACGAGCCCGAAGCTCATCAATCACATCATCTTTAGTGGCCGGACGGTGTTCAGAACTAGCTTCTTGCTGTTTTTCGCTCTTACGTTGGTAGTAAGACCTGATTTCGTCTAAAACACTGCTATCAAAGTATTTAGAGTTGTTTTTCCCCAGCCTTACCGGTTTTAACTCATTTCTTTTAATATACTTGCTAACAGACGCCACAGTAACATCAGAAATCCTTGCTATGTCTGATATTGTGTAGTCTTTCCTTTTACTTTGTCCCATGCCTTTCTGACCTCTCGCGTTAATTCTACTACATTAGAGGGTTAAATCGTCACCATGATCTTTAGATTTATCAGATTGCGCATTAGATGAATTAGCAGATGGTTGAACAGCCTCTTTTATAACCTCTTTTAGTGAGGTCCTTAGCCCTACTATCCCAGAAGTAAAACGGGGTTAAGCGTAGAGAGATTCGTCATGTTTACCAAGTTTAAAATAAACGGTGATGCTGATTGTCCATATGTTGAGGTAGAAATCTATAAGGATGCTCTCCCATTACTAAATAACCTTGAACGATGGGTACGTTATGCTCTAGCAGAGTTCCGAGGGTTAAAGAGTAGCTATTCGAAAACAAGGTTCCGCTTGCTTAAACAATACCGTACAACGGGATATGCTTATTTCACTGTTGCTGATTTCAATGAATTATTGGATATAACCAAGAGCTATAATCAAGGTACTCTAGAGCAACGCGTCCTTAGTCCCCTTAGAGAAGAGTTAACACCCTTATTCCGTGCATTAACTATCCGTAAAAAATACGGTAAAAGTCGTGGCAAGCCTGTTATTGGCTTTACTTTTACTTGGAAAGCTGAGCCAAAAGATGCTGAAAATATTCACATAAGCAGCAAACAACGATTACAAACTAAACTCTTTAATATTGAGCATAATTCCGAGCTATCAGAACGAGAAAAGTGGAGAGCAATAGATAAAGTTAAAGATGTTCCCCTAGGGACCTCAGAACAAGTAAATATGCAGGAAAAACGAGAATTAAGTGAAACTAAAATACGGCAAGACTTATTGCAAAGGCTTAATAGACATTTATAGATCCAAGAGGAAAACTAATTGGTTTTCCTCTTTTTTTATTTGTTGTCACCAACGGCGACTTCTGATGCAGGTTTTTAATGGGTCTAGCACAACATAGAATAAATTCTATGTGTAAGTGCACATTGACCTCATTTCACTCGGTCTGCTGATAGCTATTAAATCAGGTTTTCCGTTATTGAATTGAATACATTTTTAATTCAATATATGCGTCCAAATCAACTAAATTTGCTATGCTTTAAATACTTAAAAACTATTACAGATTCCGCTATTTCCAATTCGAATTTTTTAATTGTCTTTTACAGAGATTCTTTATAAACTTAGCAACAAAATTTTAATAACTAACTGTAAGAACTGTGTATCTAAACTGAAATCATTATTTTGATGTTAGGAGTAATCAAGATGGACGAAAAGAAAGTATTAACACCAATTGATGAAATGCTTGCTGATCCTTGGCAAGTTGATATTCAAGAATTGTTTGAAGCTTCTGTCAATGAACCTGACGAGATCAAAAGGAATTTGTATGATTCCTTATACACTTATATTTTGCAAAAAAGACAAGAAGATATTATTAATCGTCCTGGCTTCGTTATTTAGCCCTCTAATAGCCTGCTGAGGGCTTTTTATTTTTCCTTTGGTATAAATGTATATAAACATTCTTAAAACCGCTAGAAACGAGAAATAAGGCCCTTAAAAACGAATATAGCAGTTAAAGTCTTGTTAAGATTCAGAAAAACTAACTGTTTGCTGTCAATGGTAGCGGACGAGCAAAGCGTGGGAGCATAAGGAATTGACAGCTCTTAACCAGTCTTAACACTGAATTGGCGAAAGCCAAAGTTTCTATAAAACTTTGCTTTCCTGCCTAACGGCGAGTGAAAAAGCGGTCAAGCTGGCTCAGCTTGGACGGGGTTCGGGGCGTCAGCGCCCGAATGAATGTGGCTTGCCACACCTTTTAGGCAACGAACAAAGTGAGGCGCAAGGAGCATAGCGACTGGAGTTTAATGTGAGCCTGTTTTTTGGCTCACTCCTTTGTGTTTTTGTTTTAGATTTTGCCCTCGTACAGTAGTGCCTCTTTTAAACCTCTTTTATAAACCTCTTTTAAACCTCTTTTAAGGGCATGTTCCACTTTACTCTCCCAAGCGTTTCACAAATGTTTGGGGGTCCAATTGTCTGTTTATGGGGGTCCAATTGTCTGTTTATAGGGGTCCAATTGTCTGTTTATGGGGGTCCAATTGTCTGTTTATGGGGGTCCCGTCTTGAGGCTCCGGCCTTGATATGGTAGCCTCTAATTTAGGAGGTGGTTTTTTGAGCAACGAACTAGTTAAATATGATCCAGAGTTAAATACCATTCCACTTCGAAAATTTACTCCAGTTGAAATGAATTTATTTTTTTCGATTATTTCTCGTATGCGTGATAAGGGAGATCAGACCGTTCGTTTTACTTTTGATCAATTAAAAGAGTTAAGTGCTTATAAACCTACTGCAAATAACCGTTTTGAAGATGACATTCAGAGAACTTATGAAAAAATGATGGGATTACATTTTGGTAGACGAAGTAAAAGTGGCTTAAATCGAGAATTTTTTGTTATGTTTACCGAATTTGAAATTAAAGGCGAAGCTGAAATACCTTACGTTGATATCCGAGTTTATCCTAAAGCCTTACACTTACTAAACGATTTAGAAAGTTGGGTTCGTTATGCGTTGGCAGAGTTTAGAGATTTAAAAAGTAGTTACGCAAAAACAATGTTTCGGTTACTAAAACAATTTAGAACTACTGGGTACGCTTACTTTTCCAAAGCAGATTTTGATGAGTTACTTGATATTCCAAAAACTTATCGGCAAGGCGACATTAACAAAAAAGTGATAAAACCAATCAAAGAAGAACTTACCCCCCTATTTTGTGGGCTAACTGTCCGAAAGAAATACGGTAAAGGGCGAGGAAAGCCTGTTATTGGCTATTCGTTTACCTGGAAACCCGAAAAGAAAGACGCTAACGACTTCTCACAAGGTCAATTTCAAGATGAACGTCAAAAACTCTTTAATATTCAGCATAATGGCGAATTAACAGAACAGGAAAAATGGAGTGCCATTGATAAAGTTAAGGGGTTAACTTTAGGCTCTACTGAAAAGCAAGCATTGGCTGTCAAACAAGCCGAACATGATAAAAAAATAAGAGATCAAGCAAGAAAAGAAGCACTTGCTGAACTCCGAAAGGAGTTTGGAAATCATGCCTAAAACTATTAGAGAACTTGCTGATGAGTTTGGTGTATCAAAACAAGCCATTAGGGAAAAAACTAGATGCAAACTTTAGTTGTTGTTAATTCGGGATATTTGTTGTTAAAGCAACATTCATTGGTGGCAACAACCAGAACCAAATCGATTATAGTTTAGCTTGAAGATTGATACCTAAAGAAAACCAATCGACAACCAAGTTTAAGTTTTGGTTGTCGATTGGTTTTCTTGTCGTTTTTAACTTATAATTTAAGGCGGATTAATTAGGCGGTGAAACTATTGGGCAAGACTATTCGGCAACTTTCAGAAGAATTTAAATTGTCAAAACAAGCTATTAATCAACGTATTAATAGCATTAATGGCTTTCGAAGCAAACACACTTACAAAGTTAAAAACCATCTAGAAATAGACAAGCTGAAAACGGCAAGGACAAAAATATTGATCAGATCTTGCTGAAGCAACTTGATGTTAAAGATCAACAAATTGCAAATTTACAACAAGCCTTAGATCAGCAGCAAAAATTACAGATAGCAACGGTTGCAGAGAACCATCGATTAAAAGAACACGTTCAGAAACTGAGTGGCTTGTTTGAATCTTCTAGTGCTACTCATCAGCAACAATTAAACGACAAGGACGATACCTTGACGAATAGTTCTAATACCAGTCACATCAAGGATAAAAACGACAATCAAAATGAAAATAAAGTTGCTGAATATGGTAATAGACAAAAGAAAACATTTAAGAACAACACCGATAATAGTTGGTGGCATTTTTGGTGACAATCAGTGGCAGCAAGGCTCTGGATCTGTAGAGGAAAAAATATTTGGATTTGTAAACAAAAGGCGTTTATATCAAAATGATTTTAACCAATTGAGTCACGAGCCCAAACCTACTGTTGAATTTTCAGCATTATTTAATTCTTCATGGTGGATATATGGGTTGAAAAATACTATGGAAAATAATGATCTTGAAAAATATCCTAGAAAAAATGAGAAACAATATCAAGATTACTTTGATAACCTAAGAATAGATGGAGTGAAAATATTTTTTTGACAATTATGATTATTGGTGGTTTGGACTTTATTATTAAGAGCTCTATACAGGCATGCTTATTATGGATAGTGGCATTAATAGAGGTTCAGAAGGGCGAGAACAGATTTTATATGGGCATTCGCTGTTCATACAATAATAGCCGTTTCGTTAACAGCGACTAAATTAATCGATTTGTTAAAAATGATATTAATCTGGGATTTAGGTTATCCGATTTGTGAAAAAAGTGGTTGTATTGATCCTTAAAAATTAAATAAAAAGGTAGATTGTAGAATTACTTATTTATGCAAAAAAATATGAGATAAGGATATTGAATTTATCCTCATCTCATATTTTAATTTAATCATTAACCGTTATATTTTGATAATTTGAAAACAACTTTGTCTTTGTTGTGTAATTTCTTTTTGTCAGCTGAAACGTTAACTTGTTTGCCATTAACAGTGAATGTCCAGTAAATTTTCTTCTTGTTATTTTGTTTGTGACCGTCGATAGCTGTGATAAAGCCGCCTTTGTCGTTAACTTTCCAGCCTTTTTTAAGACCATCAGTAACAGTGGCATTCTTTTTCAATGTGATAGTTTTCTTGGCAATCTTCTTTTTGTTCTTCTTCAAAGTGTAAGTAGCTTTGATATTCTCGGAAGCCTTAGCTTGAACGGTTGTTGCAGTTGCTGGAGCGAATACCCCTAGTAACATTAATAATGACAATAAAAATGCTGTAATCTTTTTCATTATTTTCCTCCTCGATTTGTACAACGATTTTCATTATAACAAAGAAAAGGCAGACGAAAATAATAATTTAAAAACCATTCAATTAAATAAATCTACAATTGAATTTTATTTACCTTATGAAGATGTTCAAAACGCGTTAAAGGAAAGTGCGCAGAACCCCTTTATACGTACAAAGGATGAATGGTTAGTGGGTAACAATGAGTGTAAATTAAATAAGGCACAAAAAAGGATGCTTAAGGATAAAGAAATATATAATCATTTCAATTTAGAAAATATTCCCAGTTCCATCAAAACGGAGCTAAACAAGATAGTGCATGACATCGATGACTAATACTTTAACACCAAACAGAAAGGGGCTATGAATATATAGGGTCTATAACTATCAAATAACCCCTCAAAAACATTGAAAGAATAGCCCCCAATATCTACATTATAGATATTGGGGGCTATTTTAATTTATTCTTTTATAAGTGCCCCTAAACTATAGCTATTGATTCAAGATTTCATGGGAGCCAGTTGCAACCAATAACAAAATCAATTCATCATGATCTAGCTGATAAATAACAATCCAGTTGTCATAATTTTTACCATAGTTTCCATATCTGGCAGGGTGAAATTCACGATATCCACGCCAATTTCCTTTTAATGCATGATCTTTAATCTGTTTCAAAACAAGTACATCTTGTTCAACAATTGCTTCTAAACAAGGCTTCAAGACAGTTATTGGGAAATGTTTTTTGACTAGTTTTTTTAATTCACGTTCAAAAGATTTGGTCTGTTTAATTTGCATCTAACTTATCGATCCAATCTTCAAAGTCAGTCAATGAACCAATGTTTTTGACCTGCCCTGTTTCTGCTTCTTTTTTAGCGGCTAAGGCTTCCGGAGAATCTAAAAAGCTGACTAATCGAACTTCATTATTGGCCGCTTTAACTAACGATAAGCGTATATACTCAGAAACGGTTAGCCCTTGTTTTGCTAGATTAGCTTTAGCCCGTTCACTAATGTCAGGTGTTACACGAGTTGAAATTGTCTTGTTTTTAATAATAGTATTACTCATACTAATCCGCCTCCTTTAAGTTTACCATCGTACTACATTATAATATTCGATTTTTAAGTTTTCTGCAACTAAATTAATTTTAAAGTAAAGGAACTAACAGCTTATGCAACAAGTTGTCTTACCCATCAAAGATCTGGCTTTTTAAAATCGTATCTTGTTTATCATGACGACTTATCTGATAGTGTTTCCAATGATAATACGTACTTTTAGAACGTGTTTAGAATCTTTTCAAGAGTATTCGCAGGAAGGCTAAGCTAATCATCATCTTACTGGTGTTCAGCTTTCGCTCACAATTGCGCCAGAGGCGCCGATATTTTCCTAGCCAGCTAAAACTGCGTTCGATAACCCAGCGTTGCGGGGTCACTTGACCGTGCCTAAGGTCACTCTGTTTAGCAATAATGACTTCAGCGTTAATCATTGCCTGAACTGATTGAGCAAAGTTGTTACCAGTATAACCACCATCGGCCATTACTCGTTGAACCAGGTCAAACTGTGATTTGTTTAACGCCAGTAGCGCATTGGCGCCATCACGCTCAGAAACATTGGCGGTTGTCACATGGACTGCCATCGGCAGCCCATTGATATCTACAGCAAGATGGCGCTTAATCCCACTCACCTTTTTACCACCATCGTAGCCACTACTTTCAGCAGGATCGGTATTCTTGACACTTTGAGCATCTAGAATGACGAACGATGTATAAACTGAACGCTTCTGAGCCAACCGATGTTGGCTGACAATTTTTTTAAAACCTTATCCAGAGGAGTGATACCAGCAGGAGATGGCGTTTTAGTCCAAAGTAACCAGTAATAATAGACGGTTTCCCATTTAGGAAAATCGCTGGGTAAATCGCGCCAAACGCACCCATTTTTCAAGGTATAAAGCAGGGCACAAAAGATATCATATAAATCAACCTTTCTTGGCTTAGTCCGCTTACGTATGCCTTCTAGATCTGTCCGGATTAGTTCAAATTGTTCACGAGAGATGTCGCTACTATAATGGTGTGCAAAGCTTTTCATGGATTAAAAACCCCTGTTTTTGATCTAATTTAACTAAAATCAAATCGAATGTCAAAGTATCCAAACACGTTCTTAGAAAGCCCTAAGGCTTTCAAGATTATCCAGAGGCGGTGTTTACATAATTGTTCGTTGATAAAGTCTATGGCTTTAACTTTGCCTAATGCCTTCCCAGTAACACCGCCGCTGCTTTTAAAATTTCATTTTCTTCTTTTAACTGCTGGTTTTCTTTCTGTAGTTGCTTGAAGGCTTCAACACTCGTTACGCCACCGTCAGGTAGTTCAACTAATTTGGCCCGCTTGATCCAATGACTGATGGTGGTTGGATGAACCCCATATTCATTGGCTAAGGATTTCTTTGAACGATTTTCATTGTGATAAAGCTTAACGATGTTGTTTTTAAATTCATCTGAATAATATTTCATAAAAAAACTCCTATTCTGATTTTTATCATTATGACACAAAATCTAATGAATTTGGTACCAAATTTCAGTATAGGAGCAGACTCGTCTTTTTTGATGCAAAGTTGAAAACAAATCGTTGTTCAAAATCATGAACTTGAAGTAGACTTAAGTTATTATTGAGTTAGGAGATTCATATCATGACAACAAACAATGATCATTACAATGAAGCTGAATTACTTGCCAGCTATTTTCCCGAAACTGCAAATAACTCAGAACTATTACAGCAAAAGTTAACTGATGTTCAACAAATCGAACAAGCACTGCAAACTTTAATGGCTCTCTGTGGTCAAGACGACAATAATCCCGATTTAGATAAAACGCCCTTTCGTGTGGTAAAAGCCTTTCTTGAATACACCAGTGGTTACCGCGAAGATCCTACTGCCCATCTAGAAAAAGTCTTTGATATTCAACAAAATGATCCTATTATTGTAAAAGATATCGAATTTTATTCGATGTGCGAACATCATTTTGCACCCTTCTTTGGCGTAGCTCACGTTGCATATCTTCCTGATCAAAAAGTCACCGGACTTTCCAAAATTGCACGGGTCGTTGAAGGTTACGCGCGGCGTTTCCAAGTTCAAGAGCGCTTAACGAATCAAATTGCCGATGCAATTGATACCGTCTTGCAGCCTAAAGGGGTTATGGTAGCTATTGAAGCGAAGCATTTATGTGTTTCAAGTCGCGGCGCTAAAAAAGAACAAGCGCAAACTTTCACGCTGGCTAGTCGTGGTGCTTACATTAAAGATAGCCAATTGCGGTCAGAATTTATGACTGCTATTAAGTGAGGTCACTAATGAGTAAAAGAGTCGCTTTTATTACAGGGAGTACTACGGGACTGGGCGTGCAAATGGCCCATAAACTTGCTCAAGCAGGCTATCAATTAGCCTTAAATTACCGACACAGTCAAACAGCTGCGTTACAATTACAACAAGATTTGGCACAATGCTATCAAGTCAATGCTCGCCTTTACCAAGGCGATGTAAGCCAACAAGCTGACGTGGTACGAATGATTGAACAAATTAAACTTGATTTTGGTCACTTAGATATTTTAATTCTTAACGCTGGTCCCTTTATTCACGATAAATTAAAACTCGTCGACCATACCCCAGCCCAGTGGCATGACATGATGAGTGCTAACCTTGATAGTTTTTTCTATTTAGTTAAGGCAACGGTACCTATGATGGAAAAACAAAATTGGGGCCGCATTATTGCGCTAGGCTTTGACCAAATTGACCAAGTCTCGGGTTGGCAATATCGTGGTGCTTATGCCGCCGCTAAAACTGGTGTGGCCGCGGCGATTAGAACTTTAGCGCTTGAAGAAAAAGACTATCAAATTACTGCAAATATGGTCTGCCCCGGTGATATTAAAGCTGATCTTAAAGAAGCTGACATTGAACAAGCCCAGAAACTTGCACCTAATCAGACTAAACGAAAAGCTGCTGGTGAAGATGTTGCTCGCGTTATTGCCTTTTTATGTGCAGAAGATTCAGACTATTTAACCGGCAACATCATTAACTTAGCTGGCGGCGAAAATATTATTCATCGTCATGACTAAAATTTAAACTACTAGTAACAACTAAATATGGTATAAAATTAGCCTTCCGAAAATCACTCAATATTTTCGGAAGGCTATTTCTATTCTTGATAAATTTTAAATAGCCACACTTTGACCGACGCCGCCAGCAAATATAACCAGTTATTGAACACCATGGTGTCTTAACATGTCTTTCAGTTCTGGGAAGCCCAATTCGAAATGCGCCACTTCATGTGCATCAGAACCTAAAGTGAATTTAGTGCCACCAAGTGACTGCCATAACTCAATCGCATATTCATATAGCCTAAATTATGACGCAAAACAATACTTTTAGCATTCACTTCCAGTGTCAAATCATGTGCAATCGCATTGCGAAACACTTGCACCAGCATTGGTTCTGCTAACCGTTTGACGCTGATTAATGACTTTACTTATATTTTATGCTCTTAACTAAACAAGTCAATTAATGCTAAATAAAAAAGCCTGAATCAAGTGATCCAAGCTTTTTATCAGGTATAACTTATTCCAATTTTTGTTCTAACCATGCTTTTAAAACCACAGCTTGATTGTGTTGCTCGTTTTTGGCACCATAAATTAAAATTACATCTTCACTTTGTAAACAGAGACTAATAAAATCAAGCACCGCTGCACTTAATGGATTGGCGGCAATTTCAGCAAGATAGCGTTGCTTGAATTCAGGATAGCGCTCTTCTTGATGATTAAACCATTTCCTTAACTCAGAACTTGGCGCTAATTCTTTAAGCCACCATTGATAAGGTAAATCAGCTTTAGCGAGCCCCCGAGGCCACAAGCGATCCACTAAAATTTTATAACCAGATGCCCGTTTAACTGCTGCTTGATCATAAGCGCGAATTAATTTAATTTGTGGCATAACAACTTGAACCTCCTTTTAAAAATCACATTTTATAACGTGGATAATGGCTGATTAGTATCGGCAAACCGTTCTGAATCTAATGGTTGACGGCGTGACATTAATTCGGTAACGTCAGCACGCTCGTCATTACCATTAGCAAACAAAATAGCCAATGGTACTTGATTTTCATCAACATAAGCAATTGTAAACTTACCAGAATCAAGATTACCGCGGATAAAAGTTTGATCCCACTTAGTCGTATGACCTAAATATTCAAAGGTTTGATCATACTGATCTGTCCAAAAATATGGTAAGACATCATAAGGCTGACTTTGTGGCTGGATCAGATTAGCGGCAACATTTTTACCGTGACTTTGCGCATTTTCCCAATGTTCCACATGAATCTCTTCACCCTGGAACGGCCAAATAGTAGCATCGCCAACAGCGTAAACATCTTTCAGTGCTGTTTCGCCATATTCATTAACGACAATATTCTGCCCTAATTCCAAATGATCTGCTTTAATTGACGTGTTAGGAACTGCACCAACACCAACAACAACCATTTGTGCAGGAATTGTTGCACCCGTATCAGTTACCACCCCAGTGACTTGATGCTGTTGGTCATGCGTAAACGATTCAACACCACTACCTAAAACAAATTTGACGCCCTGTTCTTGATGCATCTTAACGAAATATTCTGAAGCCTGTGGACCAACTACACGTCCCAATGGATGTTGACCATGTTCAACAACTGTGACATTAAGGCCTAACTTTCTAAAGGAGCTAGCCAATTCTAAACTAATAAACCCAGCGCCAATTAAGACCACATCTTTAACTTGCTCGCTCCACTGCTTAATCTTGATCGCATCGTGATAACTTCTTAAGTAAAAAATTCCTTCAGCGTCATCATTAGGCAAGTGCAAATGACGTGACTCTGCACCCATAGCTAGAACAAGTTGACCATAAGTAATTTCTTGATGATCTGCTGTGACAACTTTCTTCTTCTCATCATGAACCGCCACAACTTCGGTATTTAATTGTAACTTAATCTCATTTTCAGCAAAGAACGATTCCGGTTTAAAAATAGGTGCATCTAACTTCTTGCCTGTCAGCCAATTTTTAGATAATTTATAACGATTATAAGGCAGTGCGTCTTCGCGATCAATTAAACAAATACTACCTGAAAAACCTTTAGTCCGTAATGCCTTCACCAAATAAAATCCGGCCGTTGAACCACCGACAACTACAATATCAAACTTCATAGGGATCCTCCTAATCTGAATTCGAATTATAACTTAAGTCTAATGCAAAAAGAATAACCACGCAAAATATCGGCTTGTTAGTCTAGCCGATTGACCAAATAAAAACACCATCCAAAAAGGACGAGAGCGTCAAGAAGTTTGTGTAAATAACAAGAAGACTTCTTCGTATCATTTTGTCTAGCTTAAAACATTGATTCTAAAGTATCTTGGCACTGCTTAAAGCCATTATGAGCTCTGCCGAAGTATTTCTCGTTGTACTCTAAGATAATTGTCGCAAGGAAACGGTCAAGTGCTGATTCATTTGGAAATTGTTCTTTGACTTTTGTCTTGCGCTTCAGCTTTTTATTGAATGATTCAATAATGTTCGTTGAGTAAATTGTTCTGCGAATACTCGGAGGAAATTCTAAGAAGGTTAGTAAATTAGACGTACTGGCTAAATTTCTAACCATTCGAGGATACTTTGACTCCCAATGATCGATAAAACGATTTAAAATTAGCTGGGCTTCATCACGTGTTTTTGCTCTGTGGAGTTCTTTGAACTCATTAACGACCTCTGCACGGTCGTTTACGCGAACTTTCTGCATGATATTCCGTGACATATGGATCAGACAGCGTTGAAATTTAGCTTGAGGATAATTGTGGTTAAGCGCTGAATCCAAGCCAACTAAGCCATCTGCGATGACTAACTGGACGTGTTTAATACCACGACTGACTAAACCAGTTAGTAATTCGGACCAAACTTCTGAATTTTCCGTTGGTGCAATACAGTAATCTAAAATTTCTTTATGACCATCTGCTTTAATACCTAAAGCGACATAAACCGACTCTTTTTGAACCGTATCACGACGTAAGGGCACATAAGTTGCATCAAGGAAAAGACAGACGTAGTCTGTCGAACTAAACCGCCGCTGATGATAAGCAGTCACTTGATCCTCAACAATGGCTGTAATGTTGGAAATCGTAGTGGGTGAATAATGAGTTCCATACATCTTTTCGATTAAGTCAGCTATTTCTCGAGTTGTAATTCCTTTTTCGTATAACTGTATAATCGTCGTTTCCAGTGCATCTACTCTTCGAGAATAAGGTGGGATTAAGTTAGCCTTAAACTCGCCCTTGCGATCACGTGGGACACAGATACTCAGCTTTCCATACCCTGAATCAATTTGACGAAAATATTGGCCATTTCGAGAGTTACCAGAGTTGAAACCTTGACGATCATAAGGATCGTAGCCTAGAACAGAAGTTAACTCGGCTTGAAGTAACGTATTTAATGTATCCTGCAGTTGTTTTCTAAAAACTTCTTTTAAATCACCATGAGATAGTAGTACATTTGCCAATTCTTTGTTAAACTGATTCATAGGGGAAGACCTCCGTTGATTTGGTTTAGACGCTTATAATCATACGGGGAAGGTCTTCCTTTTTTCAATACTCATTTACACAAAATATTTTACACTCTCTTGTAGACAGAAAGTATATGAAAAACTTTTTTAATCTCAAATCTATATGGTTATCAAATATTGATACTTTTACAAAAAATAGTGAAGAAGCTGCTGATAACTTAATTGATGATAAATTTGAGGGAAAACTTGAAAAGCTAGCGTTAGACATGCCAGCTTTTATAACTAGTTTTACAGAACTAGATATAAACTCCTTTGACAAAAACGGTTTTGTAAAGGAAGAAATATCATGCTCATTAATAAAATGCGAAGAAAAATTAGGCAAGAATCGTGACTTTATTTTTATTCCTTATCAAAATATGATTCACTTATTGAATGTAATTAAGGAGTGCCAAGCAGGTAAGCGAGAAGGTATCCTAAAAGAAACAACAATATTTGCTCGAAAAGTTTGGTATATCACGGATTACGTAAATAGAATGGACAAACTTGAAAAAGACTATTTTGAAGATAAAAAGTCTGTGGAGCAAGTTGGCCGAGGCATGCTAGGAACGAAGTCAATGAAGTACTCAATACAAAACGAATTCAGATTGGGCATTGTGTTTCCATACAAAAAATCAAATTATGGTAATGAAGCTGGTACAAACTTAGGCATACAACCTTCTTTTTGCTTTGCGACACAATACTTCAAAAAAGAGGAACTAAGGTCATTGAATATAGAAAAGCTGAATTAATAGTACTAAACCGAAAATAGCCACTAGGGTATACCCTAATGGTCTTTTTTATTTCTGTGCTATACTAGGAATTATAAATGTCCATTAGAACTGTCCAAAAGGAGAACTGGAAATGGCTAAAATCGGTTATGCTCGCGTGAGTTCCAAGGAGCAACATTTAGATCGACAGTTAGCGGCTTTAAAAGACGTTGATAAATTATTTACGGATAAATTAAGTGGGGCTAACACTAATCGTCCAGAACTGCAAAAAATGCTGGCCTATATCCGTGAAGGTGATATTGTCCTGGTCACTGAATTAGATCGCTTGGGTCGAAACAACCAGGACTTAACTAGGATCATGAACAACATTCAAAACAAGGGTGCCACCCTAGATGTGTTAAATTTGCCGTCCATGACTGGAATTACTGACCCTAATTTGCGTCAACTTATGACTAACCTCATCATTGAATTGTATAAGTACCAGGCGGAAAGTGAACGTAAGCGGATCATTGAGCGCCAGCAACAAGGCATTGCGCTTGCCAAACAGCAAGGTAAATATCATGGGCGCAAACCCCAATACACCCAAGACGATCCCCGCTTGCAACATGCTTTTAAGCTTTACCAGGCAGGCATGAGTGATGTCGATGTTGCCCGTAATACAGGAATTAAACGGACAACCTTTATCAGATATCGCAAAAAGTTTAATATAAAAAGATGAGGCTTACGCGTAGTGCTAGTTAAATCATTTTAGTTAAATAAAAAGTCCAATCTTGTTAGACTCGACTTGTAAATAGTAATAATAGAAAAGAGTCTGACTCGATTGAACTACCTCAAGCTTAAGCATTTTTCTCACCATTTACAAGTTAGTTTTAGTCGTTTGAATATGATTTGTCGTTCCTGGTACAAGCTGTATGCACCGGATTCTTTGAAGCATCGTAGAAATACTGATCAGACCAAGATATCTGATAAGTTCTATACTGGCTATGCTTATCTGGCAAGCAGAATTAGGAATCGAATCTCAAAGAAGATTCTGTAAATTCTCTGTAGGATTATCCCATTCAAGATTTAATCGCAGATCTCGTCAGCTTTTACCGCTGATTTACTTGCTTCGTCATGTTCTGAACCAAGAAGTAGATCTGTCAGGCAAAATATTGATTATTGATAGTTTTCCTGTTCCGGTCTGTCAGCCTGTTCGCAATTATCGCGTTAGAATCTTTCACGATATGGCTGATATTGGCTACAAAGCAACGAAAAAAGTCTACTATTATGGCTTTAAGGTTCATGCCATTGTAAGTGATGACGGCTACTTGCTTGATTATGCAGTAACTAAAGCATCAGTGCATGATGCCAAGGAAACTACAGAACTGATGGCCAATGCCCATCCTGTTAACCATTATCTTTTAGGTGATGAAGGCTACCTCGGCAAAGATTTAGCTTTCAAGTTAAAACAAACGGGCTATAAACTTTGGACACCATACCGCAAAAACATGCAAGGCGCCAAAGAGCACAATGATCATCAGCTAATGGCTATCAGAAGAACAATCGAGAGCGATTTCTCCTTGCTTAGCTATTACAACGCTGAAAATAATCGTGCTCGGAGTCTAACAGGTTTTCAGGAACGGCTTGAAGTTGCAGTTTTAGCCTACAATATGGCATATTGTCTAGAACGATTTAACTAGCACCACGCGTACTAATATATATTATAGTATCTATTACATTTATTAAGAAAGGACGTTACTCCACTTTTATCAATAAGTAACGTCCTCTTTTAATTATTTACTGAAACTTGAAAGCACTAAAACTAGCCGGATCTCTTATCGGATCTGGCTTTTTGTTTCTTAAATTAGTTTTTAAGTTGTCCTCAGAAGTTGCTTTTGAATGAAAACCAGCAATAACTTAATAAAGTTGTCTAATATTTATTCCACTATGGCAGAGATTTCGGCCTTTACTTCTTTGAAAGCTGTAAGCAGGTAGACCAATGCTTCTTCAAAGGCTAAATCAGGCAGCGCCTCATTCATTAAATAGAATAAATCGCCTAAGGTTCGATCATCGGTACTTTGTCTTTCTTGCCAAGTTAACAGATCATAAGTTAGAGCCGTCACGGCAATGTAGCCGCATAAAATACCGCCTAATTGCAACAATCAACACGCTTGATTTTTATCATTAGAGTGATAACATAATATCAACAAGCTTTTTTATTTCGTGATTGCTTTGGCAGTAACGATTTGATCGAATGGTACGCCAATACCATTCGATTTTTTATGTTCTTATTTTTGTGTTTTAGATATATTTGTAACTAGTATTGCCTATTTTTATCTAAATTACAACCTCCTAAATAGTGCTAAAGTATCACTATTTTCTAAATATTTAAATTAATTGTAGTAAAGTATTTATTTACTACAATATATAATTTACTACGCTTCAAAAGCTTGTTATATCAATATTCTTTTTTTAGTTTTATGAATTAACTGTGGTATATTATTTATTTACCACAATATATAATTGTGGTAGTTTATATATTCTATTGATCAAAAAATTTTTTTGATTTTTTTATTAATAAATCAAAAACCGCTCTGAATTATCAGAACGGTTTTTATATTGGATTTTATATTCAATGAATACTATTAAATTAATCCTTTGCAAAGCACATGAACTGCACCGGCTAAAATACCACCTGCAAGAGGTCCAAACATTGGAACCCAAGCATATGACCAATTTGCTGTTCCCTTGTTAGGTACTGGCAAAATAGTATATGCCAAACGTGGACCCCAATCACGGGCTGGGTTTAACGCAAATCCAGTAGTACCACCAAGTGCTTGACCAACTACCATAATTAATAAACCTACAATAAATGGCTTAAGTCCTGCACTGAAGTTACCTAAATTAAGCAAACTGAATACAAAGATAAAAGTTGCAATCAATTCGCTTAAGAAGTTAAATACATTGTTCTTAATAGCTGGACCAGTTGCAAAGATCCCAACGGTATTACCATCTTCAGCATTCTTAGAAACTTTAAAGTGAGGGTAATATTGAATAATAACAATTGCAGCGCCAACAAATGCGCCCAAGAATTGTCCTAACAAATAAGGCAATACTTGACTCCAAGGGAAAAAGCCAAAACAAGCGAATCCAATAGTTACAGCTGGGTTCAAGTGACCTTGGGAGCCAAAACTAGCAGCAACATAAACACCAAAAGTTACTGCCATACCCCATGCAATAGATACGTATAACCAATTAGATCCTCTAGCATATGAATCTTTCAAGTTAATAGCAGCACCACAGCCTACACCTAAGACTATTAGGACCATAGTGCCTAGAAATTCGCCTAAAAAGCCTGACATAATAATCACCTATCTCCTTTAATAATTAAAGGCTTTAGTTGCTTTTCAATTTCATTAATATCAACGTCCACTTCTGCTAAAGTTGCAGCAGCATAGGCGCCTTCGATAAAGGCGGTATTATATAAATGAATCTTTTTATCAGTCATTTCAATGGCCATATCCAAATTCATCTTGGCACTACCTAAATCATAAAAAGCCAAAATCTCATCTGCTGAATTATCATCAAAAGCCTGCATTATCTTATCCATGCTAGTACCAATGCCATTATCATTGGTACCACCAGCCGTTGTAATATCAACATCTTTTGCTACTTGTGATAATAACTTTTTAACACCTTCAGCAACTTCTGGAACATGTGAAACTAAAGTGATTCCATATTTTTTACTCATATTACAATAGTCCCTTCGTTTCTAACATTGTGCTGAATAAGTAACCACTTGATTGAGAGCCTGGGTCAATATGACCTTTAGAACGTTCACCTAAGTATGATGCACGACCCTTTTTAGCAATCATTGGTTTCGTTGCTTCAACAGCCGCATCAATCTTTTCTTGAGTCAAAGTTCCATTCTTAACTTCTGGAACCAAAGCATTCCAAACATCAACCATAGTCTTATCACCAGGTTGTGCTCCACCACGCTTTTCAATACCGGCTAATGCTGCTTCAAGGAGTTCACCCATATCAGTAGTGTCCTTACTCTTTTTGAACATTTCCAAGAATGCTGTACCATAAAGCGGACCTGAAGCACCACCAACAGTAGAAATTAAAGCCATAGCAATCGTTCTAAATTCAGTTGGAACATCAGCAGGTTTTGTAGCCAACTTTTCTTCAACTGCTTTCATACCACGATCCATGTTAAAACCATGGTCTCCGTCACCGATAGCACTGTCAAGATCTGACAAATATTGCTTATTAGTTGAAATTTGATCAGCAAATTTTGACATCCATTCAGTTAATGTGTCGACAGTTAATGTCATAAAATCAATCCTTTCTTACAAGCCTACTATTTAGTTCCAAGCAATTGTCTTTACTGGGTAGTTCAAGTAATCTAACCATTTACTATCTTTAATTTCCAAAATAGTAAGTGATAAACCAGCCATATCAATTGAGGTCAAGTAGTTGCCAACTCTCATAAATGCTGGCTTAATATCAAATTCATCTAATTTGTTAAGCAAATCGTGACTAAATATATATTGTTCCATTAATGGAGTTGCACCCATACCGTTTACCAAAACAGCATATTTCTTATTCTTATCTAGATGCATTTCGTCATTTAGCTTACCAATCAACTCTTCAACTAAGTCCTTAGAAGGCTTAATCTTTTCACGACGATAACCTGGTTCAGAGTGAATACCTACACCGTATTCAATTTCATCGTCTTTCAATTCAAAGCCAGGCTTACCAACTTCTGGGTTAGTAGCTGCTGAAAGAGCTACCCCAATAGTCTTAACGTTGTTAACTACTTCTTTAGCTAAAGCTTCAATTTCATCTAAGCTTGCGCCTTGGTCAGCAGCAGCACCTAAAATCTTGTGTACAAAGACAGTTCCAGCAACACCACGACGACCTTGAGTATACAAACTGTTTTCTACAGCGATATCATCATCAATAACAATTGATTTAACCTTAATTCCATCGCCTTCAGCCAAATCTTTAGCCATGTCAAAGTTCATAACATCGCCAGAATAGTTCTTAACGATACAAAATACACCTTTACCTTGATCTACAGCTTTAATTGCTTCATAAATTTGATCTGGGGTTGGAGAAGTAAATACTTGACCACAAACAGCTGCAGATAACATACCTTTACCAACATAGCCAGCATGTGCAGGTTCGTGACCGCTACCACCACCACTAACTAATCCTACTTTGCCTTTCATTGAATCTTTATCTGTTCTCACAACAGCCTCAGTGCCATCAATTTGAGTTAAGTATTGAGGATATGATCTAACTAATCCATCAACCATTTCACTTACAACATCACTAGGATTGTTAATAATTTTCTTCATTATTAAAGCCCCTCTTCAATAACTTTACATTTAAACATTTATCAGTTTTATTCTAGCACTGCATGTAAGCATTTTCAATGAAGTAGCATTAAATAAAATGTACAAAACCGTGAAAGTATATTTTATTATTCTTCTTATTATCTCGGATTTTTTCGTTGTATATCTAAACGTAATAAATCATTTACTACAATATATAACTTATTACAATTATATATCATAGTAAT